>DAWBYD010000205.1:0-11645 GCA_052278285.1 Collinsella sp.
CATGAACACCACGGGCACGAACACGCCGGCGACCTTGTCGGCCATGCGGGCGATGGGTGCCGTGGTGGCGTTGGCGTCCTCGACGAGCTGGACAATCTTGGCAAGCGACGTGTCGGCGCCCACACGCGTAGCGCGGAAGGTAAACGATCCGGTGCGGTTGACGGTGGCGGCGTTAACGGTGTCGCCGGCGGTCTTCTCCACGGGGATGGACTCGCCGGTGAGCGCGCTTTCGTCCACGGCCGAGCTGCCCTCGAGCACCACGCCATCGACAGGGATGGACTCTCCGGGGCGCACACGCAGGACCTGGCCGGGCAGAATGGCATCGACGTCGACGGTGGCCTCGGTACCGTCCTCGGCCACGACGGTCGCGGTCTTGGGCGCCAGGTCAATGAGCGCCGCGATGGCGCCGCCGGTCTTGGATTTGCTGCGTGTCTCGAGATATTTGCCTACGGTGACCAGCGACAGGATCGTGCCCGCACTCTCAAAATACAGGTTGTCCATGCCCGTCATCATGGCCTCGTGGACCTGGCCCGCGGCTAATTGGTCGGCCATGATGAACATGGCGTAGAGCGACCAGGCGATGGAGGCGGTGGCGCCCACGGCAATAAGGGCGTCCATGGTAGGCGCGCCGTGTGCGAGTGATTTAAACCCGTTGATAAAGTACGCGGCGTTGACGTAGACGATGGGAATGAGCAGGACGAGCTCGGTGAGCGCGAGCGTCATGCTGTGGGTGTGGTCGGTGAAGATGCCGGGCAGCGGCCAGCCGAGCATGTGCCCCATGCCTATGTAGAACAGTGGGACGAGGAATACGATCGAGACGATGAGGCGGGTGCGCATGGCAGAGGCGGCGGCCTCCAGCTTTTTGGTGGGCGACTCCATATGGGCGGCGCCGGACCTGGCTTGCGTACTGCCGCTTGAGCCGGCGGTACCGGCGCCCGCTTCGACGGGTGAGGCCGAGTAGCCCGCGCGGTCGACGGCGGTACAGATATCGTCGGGGGAGACCCGCGCGGGGTCGTAGTCGACCATCATGGAACCGGCGAGCAGGTTGACCGCGACGCTTTGGACGCCGTCGAGCTTGCTCACGGCACGGTCCACGTGCGCCTGGCAGGCGGCACATGTCATGCCGCCCACGTCAAACTTATCTTGAGCCATGGCTTCTCCTTTCTGTAATTTGGTGTTGGAATTGTTAACCTGCTGATACTATACACCCATACCCCCTGGGGGTGTCCAGTACAGAAAGAAATGTATGACATTTCGTTACAGATGAGGGTGGTTGGTTGGCCGATGAACCGTCCCAACCAATCATCTCAATCTGTAACATCTGGACCGGTTTTTGAACCATAGTTGTTACAGATTTAGACGAACTGTTGAGTGGCAGTCCAAACGTCTCGATTTGTAACAACTAGACCCCGTTTTACCGAGTATTTGTTACAGATTAAGACAAACAGTTGGCAGGATACTCAATGTCTCAATCTGTAACATCTAGCAGCAAATATGACCTCTAACTGTTACAGATCGAGACAGAGCGTCTGCGGTCAACTCAAATGTCTCGTTCTGTAACATCTAGACCTGTATCTGCCGAGCTAGTGTTACAGATCGAGACAATTGCCGGGGAGGGGTCCCGTCACGGCAAGACGCCCGCCGCCTAAATACAGAACCCGGGGATCACGCAGGTCCGCTTCTTGGGGTTGTCCGCAGGCGTTGCGTACGTAAAGACGTCGCCGTCGTGGCCCACACGGTTTATGTAGAGCGTGCCTTCGGTCTCCGATGAGTCGGGGCTCACCGTGCGCTCCCACCAGCAGGTGTCCTTGCCCTTCCACTGGCGGACCATCGTCTCGTTCGTGGAATACGGGCTCACCTTGAGCTCGCGGAAGAGTTGGTACCCCTTGCCCTCGCCGTTGTAGATGTCTGCCAGGTAGTGATAGTCCTTGGCAAATGACTCGGGCGGTTGCGTACCGCACAACTCGACCATGGCGGGCAGCCAAAGGGTTGCGGGCAACTCGCTCAGACACGATGCACTGTTGGCGGCGCCAGCGTTATTCGAGATCTTTTTGACAGATTTGATGAGTGCGCGCAACTCGTTGGGCAGCAGCTTAAGGCCGTCGCCGTTGAGCCATTCCCGCAGCTCGCAATCTGCCCAGCCGGCGCTCGGCGGTTCAGCCGCAGCGTTGCGCTCGGCAATACCCGCATCGAACATAAACGTCAATCCGGCCTTGCCCGTCCCGTCCAGAAGCTCATCGTGGCGGATGCCCACAAGCTGCGCGCCAACCTGCAGCCCGTTGGTGAGCGTGACACGTTTGGTACACGGATAGGGGATATGCCCATCGGCATCGAGCAGGTGATAGCGCTTGGCAATCTCGCGTGCCTCGCTACGGGTCTCGGCGGCCTTAATCTTGAGCGAAATCTCCTGCAGCTGATCCCAGGTGTAGTCGTCAAGCGAACCGCGGATGCCATCCAGGTAGTCGGGGATGCCAAAGCCATGGGTTGCCGCCCCAATGACGCTGAGCCCCGCAACGGCTGCAACGACGCCACCGATAATAAACCGGCGACGGGTCATGGCATCGTGCCGGGCCTGTTCCAGGATCTCTCGCGCGCGCTCGCCGGCGACGTCGACCTTAAGGTGCGTACCGGAGTCGATGTCGATTGCGGCATCACTGCCCGCGCCCTCGCGGCCCTCGGATTCGGCATCGGTGAGGTATGTCGAGAGCACCTCGAGCATCTGCTGCTCGGTGGGACGATCACACTGCTCGACTGAGAGACCCTTCATGATGATTTGGACGAGCGCTTCATCGCCCTCGCAGCGCGGCTCGAGCGGTGCCGGCTTGGTCTTGGTCTTTACGAGATAGAACGAGCCGGTTGCAGCGGCGTCCGTCGACTCAAAGTCAAACGGTTTGCGACCGCTGTAGAGCTGGTACAGAATGCTCGAAAGCGCATAGACATCGATTGCCGGCGAACGGCGAAAGGCCGCGATGCCTTCGATATCCTGCGTGAGCATCTCGGGCGCGGCGTATGCGGGCGTGGCAAAGCGCCAGATGTCGGCGCGTCGGGTGATCGTGTCGTCGCCGAGAGCCATGGTCGCGGAGCCCATGTCGATGAGGCAGGGGTCAAAGGAACAATCGGCAATCTGCTGCTCGAGCGTTCGGCTGGTGGTGCGGAACATGATATTGGCAGGCGACAGGTCGCGATGGATGACCGGATTCACGAGGCCTTGGGGCATCAAGAGCGCACGAAGCACGGCGTTTCCGACGGCGGCGACCATCTGGGGGGTCAGCCCGCCCGAGGCGTCGTGCGGAAGCAGGGGCAGCGCCTGCTTGAGCGAGGTGCCCTCGACCCACTCCATGAGGATGAGAGGGTCATCCTCGCGCGATCCGTAGCCATAGACGCGCGGAAATCCGCGCAGGTGCGAGACGGTACACAGATGACGGTACTCCTCGAACAGCGCGGCGGTGTTGGCCAGGTGCGCTGCCGATTGCTCGGCGGAGCGGTCGGGGGCTTGGCCGGAAAGGATGGCGTTGTCCTTGAGTAGCTTGACGGCAAAGACCTCGCCGCTCGTGTTGGTCGCGCGCAGCACGTGCCCGATGTTGCCGTTGTTGCGGTGGGCCGTCTGGAGAATAAGCGTCATAAACCGGCGCTTGGCGTCATCCTCGGCGCTGGGGTCGACCGCCACGGCGGTATCGAACGTGTCGAGACGGATGAGTTTGTCGCCATAGGCGCTATCGGTAGTATCCATGGCGTTCCTTTGTCTGGCATGGGTTGCCGCACGTATACGTGAGCAGTGCGGATATCGGTAAAGTACCATGATAGCCGCACTGCCCACGTATACCGCTGAGCATTGTCGTTTACGACGCAGAAGGTAGAAGACGAAAGACGGACGGCGACCGTCTTTCGATCGCCGTCCGTGCTAGTCCACAATGACAAGGAATGTCGTGTAGAGACCCAGATGGAGCCTGTCGCTGTTTTCGATTTCCACTGGGGGATAGATCTTGCCGGGCTCGCGTTGGTCGCGTGGCGGTTCAATCACAATATCGCCGTCGCCTGCACCCGATTCGAGTACCGTGCCGTTGGTCGATCCAAGGCCCTGGGCGTACCAGTGCTCACCCTCAAGCCAAATGCGAAGATGCTCGCGCGATGCGTCGGCGCCCACATCGGTGATGCTGGGCGAGGTTTTGGGCAAAGAACCAATTACGGTGCCGCGCGGATCGCGTGTGAGGGGATGGATTTGCATGTCGGCGCAGTTGTCGGCATGGGTTCTGAGCAGACCGAGGTTGGGGGCGACGGTGCGCGGCTGCTCCAGGCTGCTCATAAAGCCACGTCCGACGGTAGTTTCGGTGGTGCCAAAGTGCTCGCCCGTCTTGCTGTCGCAAAAGCGCTCGACGGTGGCCACGCCCTGAACGGGATCGGCGAGCGCCCCCGTTGCCACAAAGAGCATAAGGTAAAGCGTGCTTTTCTCGCGCACGGCATTGCCGTCAAAGTTGTCGATGCGATTGAGGGCATTTGCATATAGGCGGCTGTCCAGCTTGTAGCTGGCGAGAGCCGACATCATTTCGTTGGCGGCCGGACCGCGATAGTGCTCGGCGATTGCCCGATAGGCGGACTCGCCGCCGCCGAGCTTGCTGCAGATTGCCGAGGAAAGGTTGAGCGTGGTGACGGTAAAGTCGCTGTAGATGGAGGGCGCGCACTGGTCAGGCTTGCGATGGACGATGTAACGGGTGAGATACGAGCGGTTGGAAGAGCATTTCTCGAGCAGGGTACTGCCGAGATAAGAGTTTCCATTGATGAGCATTCGGGCGATCTCGAGATGTTTAAGACCGCCGAACGAGCGAATATCGTTATAGAGGACCGAGCAAGGCGTCTCTGCTGCCACGGATACCTCCTTTGATTGCTTCCTAGCCAATATGGCGATAGGAATTAATGGCCCCCGGTGGGCGACGTATTAAATGGCTGCGCAATATATAGCGTAACCAAAGCAACATTATAGGCCACATGTTCGAAATTGCAGGAAGACTGAGAGATTTGGTTTGGACTGGACGGAAATCCCCCTCTGTCTTGATCTATAACAATTAGGGCCGATTTTACTCGGTAACTGTTACAGATTGAGACGTTTCTGAACCGTGTCGACCGTTTGTCTCGATCTGTAACACGTAGAGGAAGATTTGCCCTGTAGATGTTACAGATTGAGACAATCAGCCGGGCCCACCTCGTCCACCCCGTCATCTGTGGTTTACGTGGGGGCATACGGAGTACGGGTATACTAACCCGCGGCGAATCTGCTCCATCGCTTAGAGCTGCTGCGTCTGGACGGCGCGTGATAGGGCTGCCAAAGCGATCGCCAGCGTGCTGAGCAACGTCCTCTCTGTGCGCACCTGTTTTTGTATGTATTAGCGCACTACCAAGCACGCCCGCGCGGTCGCATGCCGTGCCCATTGCGCGTGCAGATAAGGAACAACAACATATGCGTAATTCTGTATCTGACGTCACGGACGCCGAGATTCTGGACGAGACCCGCGAGGCCATGACCCAGGCTGCCTTCGATGCCGCCGACGAGGCCAATGCTGCCCAGGCCGTCGAGTCCGCTACCGAGAGCCTGCCCGCCTTTGACGAGCTGGGACTTTCCGACGAGATGCTTCGTGCTATTGAGAACCTGGGCTACACGGCGCCGACGCCCGTGCAGGCCGGCTCGATTCCCGTGGTGCTCGAGGGCCGCGACTTGCTTGCCGCCGCTCAGACCGGCACCGGCAAGACGGCCGCCTTTTTGCTGCCGACCATGAACAATCTGGAGCACATCGCTCCTCCCAAACCCGTGCGCGAGCGCGGCGGCCGCAACCGTCGTCGCGGTGCTAAAAAGCCCGAGGGCAACGGCCGCGGCCCCGTGATGCTCGTCATCACCCCTACGCGCGAGCTTGCCCAGCAAATCGACGAGGTCGCGAGCAAGATCGCCGACGTCACCGGCCATGTTGCCGTGACCGTCGTGGGCGGCGTGAGCTACAAGCCGCAGACCGCGGCACTCAAGTACGGCTGCGATATCCTGGTTGCAACGCCGGGCCGTCTGGTCGATCTGATCGAGCAGGGTGCCTGCCACCTGGGCGAGGTAAAAGTGCTGGTACTCGACGAGGCCGACCGCATGCTCGACATGGGCTTTTTGCCCGCCGTCCGTCGTATTGTGCGCGAGACGCCGGCCGAGCGCCAGACGCTGCTGTTCTCGGCGACGCTCGACGAGGAGGCCGTGGGCGAGATCACCGACCTGGTGAGCGACCCGGCTCGCGTGGAGATCGCGCCCGCCACGTCGACCGCCGACACCGTCGACCAGTTTGTGTTCCCGGTGTCTATCGAGGCCAAGAACAACCTGCTGCCCGAGTTCCTCAAGAAGGAGGGTCCGGAGCGCACTATCGTCTTTATGCGCACCAAGCATCGTGCCGACAGCTGCTGCCGTCGTCTGGAGCGTAAGGGCATCAAGGCCGCCGCGATTCACGGCAACCGCAGCCAGGCCCAGCGCGAGCGTGCCCTTTCGGCCTTCCGCGACGGTACCGTCGACGTGTTGGTGGCAACCGACGTGCTCGCCCGCGGCATCGACATCAGCGACGTGCGCTACGTCGTGAACTTTGACGTGCCGGCCGAGCCGACCGACTACATCCACCGTATTGGCCGCACGGGCCGCGCCGGCGAGCTGGGCTGGGCCATCACATTTGTGACCGAGCAGGACGTGGACGAGTTCTACGAGATCGAGAAGCTCATGGACAAGACCGCCGACATCTACGAGGCAGGCGACCTGCACGTGGGTCCCAACCCGCCTGCGGTTGATCCCGAGCGCGACCCTGCGGCCTTTAAGGTGAAGAAGAAGACTAAGCGCGGCAAGTCCAAGAGCAAGAAGAAGCTTGAGCAGGCGCGTCGCGACGGCAAACGCAACGGCGATGATTACGGCGATGTGGCCGGTCGTTCCAACCGCGGTCGCGACGAGCGTCGCGGCGACGGCGAGCGTCCGAGCCGTCCCAAGCGCGGCGGCAAGACCCGCGTGCGCGAGGGCGTGCAGGCTCGCGTGGACGAGGCTGTGGAGAGCGTGGCCCGCGAGGTGGCTGCCGAGGAGCGCGGCGGTGCTGGTGTCGTTGAGCAGGCCCCGCGCGGCAACCGTGCCGAGCGCCGTGCCAAGCAGTTCCAGGGCGAGGCGCATCGCCGTCGCCGCGAGGACGAGGACCGTGGCGGTCGGCGCCGTGTTGAGCGCGAGGACGAGGGCCGCGGTTCGCGCGGTGGCAAGCGCGGTTCGGGCGACCGCCGTCGTTCCGGTCGTGATGACGAGCGCGGTGGCCGTGATGAGCGCCGTGGCGGCGAGGGCCGCGGTTCGCGTGGCGAGCGTGGTACTCGCGGCGGCGAGTTCCGTGGCGGCAAGCGCTTTGATGAGCGCGGTGGCCGTGGCGGCGAGCATCGCGAGGGCACTCGTGGCAATGGCAGCCGCAGCGGTGCTGGCCGCTCTAACGAGTCGCGCGATCGCCGCGATCCGCGTGCCAGCCGCGATCGTCGCGATGACTGGCGCAACTACGACGATACCCGCGAGGAGCGTCGTGGCGGCTATCGTGGCGGGCGTGGCGGCAACCAGGCCGGCTCCCGCGGCGGCCGTGCCGGCGGTCGCGATAATCGTGGTAGCTATGGCAATAGTCGTGGCGGCAAGCGCGGCGGCAGCTCCCGTCGCCCCGGTGACGGCGGCGGCAAGCGCAAGTAACATACGCATCGCCCGCTAGAGCGAGGTGAACCAAGGGCCCCGAGCAACTACGCTCGGGGCCCTTTTTGTTTGCCGTATCCGATCGCTAGTTCAAATGTGATTTCCTCGGGAATGCATCTAGAGGATGCCGTGGGCCTGTTTCCTACCATGCGGCAATGGGTCCCATGGGGTGCGCCGTGCATTTTTTGGAGTATTCTGCAGTTCGAGTTGTCTGCATATGATTTGACGTCGCCAACGGTGGCTTTCGGATATCCCTAGCGAGCGTTCTGAGTCAGATTTCGTCGTTTTCCGGAGCAGGGGCGCGTCATTCTCGCCATGTCGGAACCCAAAATGACGCAGCGCCCTAAAGGTTTGCCCGCTCGGGGTATTGCTGGCGCGGTCACGTTGCAGAATACTCCGTTTTTTGCACGGGCCAGGATGGGGTACCTCGGGAGAACACAGCGGTATCCCGTAAATATATACAATCTGTACCGGGAATTATGCAAACCGAAAAGGCGGGCAGTATGGGTTGGTGTATCGGGCTGCCTAGCGCACCAAAACGGGGAGCTCCCCCCCCATGCGCCGTATACTCTGTCTGAATGTGAAAACGGCTTGACGTGTTGCCTGGCGTAGGGAGAGGGTGCCTCGATGAGCGTATTCGAAATTGTGTTTAGTCCGACGGGCGGAACGCGGAAGGTGTCTGGCCTTGTGGCCGGGGCGCTGGACAAGAATACCGTTACCGTCGATTTGACCGATAGCGGGCTAGATTTCAGCGCTGTGTCGATGACTAAGGACGACGTGGCCGTAATCTCTGCGCCGGCGTATGCCGGTAGAATCCCGGCTGTGGTGGCTGACCGGTTGGGCATGGTGCGCGGCAACGGGGCTCGGACTGTTTTGGTTTGTGTATACGGAAACCGCGCGTTTGAGGACACGCTCGTAGAGCTGGAGGACGTTGCGAAGCGCGCCGGATTTAGGGTGGTTGCAGCGGTTTCTGCTATTGCTGAGCATTCCGTTGCTCGTCAGTTTGCTGCTGGGCGCCCGGATGCGCAGGATGCGGCGCAGCTCGCAGAGTTTGCGCAGCAAATTCAGCAAAAGCTGTTGGCTGAGGACGCATCCGAGCCCTCTATTCCCGGCAATCGTCCTTATAAACAAGCTGGAGGTCATCGCATGGCACCCGAGGCAACAGAGGATTGCGCCTCCTGCGGTGCATGCGCCGCGGCGTGCCCCGTTTGTGCTATCGACAAGGGCGACCCCAAGCGAGCAGCTGGCGAGGCGTGCATCTCCTGCATGCGCTGCATCGCCGTATGTCCGCGAGGCGCTCGCAAGCTTGATCCCAACAAGCTATCCGCTGTTTCCCAGATGTTGAGCAAGGTTTGCGTCGTGCGGAAGGAATGCGAGCTCTTCATCTAGCGCATACGAAATTGGTGCGTTGGGGACAGGTTAATCTGCACCAACCTGGTGCAAACAAACCTGTCCCCAACGCACCAGAGTGAGGAGTGCCCCTGGGTGCCGGCAGGAAAGGAACGTCCCTAAGTGCCGCCTAAATACCGTTTATCGAAGAAAAAATACCGCTCACCGGTCATAATGATTGTTCTGGCTTTGGGCTTGTCTACAATATCTCCCGTAAAAAGAAATGCGGAAGGTTACCGAGTCCCTCGGACGTGGGCCTAACCAAAGTCTTTGAACGGGTGTGTCTCTATGGATGCATTCGTTTGATTTTGGTTGGGCTATATTTATGAAGGGACATGCCACCATGGGTTTCTTTTCTCGCCTTATGGGTGGCTCGGACAAGCAGGCGACTGCGACTTCCGAGTGCGAGATTCTCGCCCCTGTTTCCGGCGAGCTTGTTAATCTAGAAAATACCAATGACCCCGCTTTTAGCAGTCGTGCAGTGGGCGATGGCGTTGCCGTGGTTCCCCAAGAGGGAACGGTGTGCGCTCCTGTTTCCGGTACCGTTGCGGCGCTGTTTCCGACTGAGCACGCGCTGGGCATCATGTCCGACGACAGCTCTGCTCAGGTGATGCTGCACATCGGAATCGACACTGTTAAGCTTGAGGGCAAGGGCTTCCATGCGCTTGTTGCCCAGGGTGATCACGTTGACGCGGGCCAGCCCCTCGTCGAGGTCGATTTCGACGTGGTTCGCGCTGCCGGCTTTGATCCCACGGTCTTCGTTATCGTGTGCGAGCGTTCGGAGAACTCGACTCTTCGTGAGCATGCTTCCGGCCCTGTTGCTGTTAAAGAGCCTGTCGTCTGGCTTTCCGAGTAAATTCTTGTGGTGGGTACCGTGGTTATCAAGCGAGTTTTTAACAACAACGTCGCAATGGTCACTTCGGACGATGGCTCCGAGCTCATCGTCATCGGTCGAGGCCGCTGCTTTGGCCGTCATGCCGGCGATGCCATCGACGAGGCGTCGATCGAAAAGACCTACGCGTTGCAGGAGGGAACTTCTCAGGACTCGCGTACGATTGACCGCTTGGCACATCTTTTGGAGTCCATCCCCACCGTCAACCTCGTGATTTCCGAGGAAATCGTTCAGATGCTTCGTCGAGAGCTCAATGCCGACATCAACGATAAGATTCTCATTGCTCTCGCAGACCATATCAGCCTTGCTTTGGAGCGCGAGCGCAAGGGCGTCCCCTGTGAGAATCCGTTGCTACTCGAGATCCAGCAGTTCTATCGCAAGGAGTACGCGCTTGCGGGCCGTGCGCTGCAGATTATCAAGGAGTATATGGGCATCCAGATGAGCGAAGAAGAGCAGGGTTTCATTACGCTGCATATCGTCAACGCCACCATGCCGCAACGCTCCGATCGTCTGATTGTTTCGGTCCAGCTTGTTCGCGACGTGCTCGCGATTGTTTCTGAGCGCTATGCTACGACCCTCGATGACACCTCGCTGCCTTACGAACGTTTCGTTCGTCACCTGCAGTTTTTCGCACAGCGAGCGCTCGATCCTACGGCCGGGCAAATCAACGGAGACGCGCTGTTCCGAATCGATGAAACGGCGTATTCGTGTGCATTCTCGTGCGCGGACGCCATAGCCGCTCACTTGTCGTCTATCTATAACGTTGTCGTTACCGATGCCGAAAAGAGTTATCTCGCATATCACATTGTTAACCTGCTTGGAGAACCTGGTCTCTAGGCATAACGTGCCCACACATCGATTGATATAAGGCAAGGCTCACGGTCTTGTCTAGGGCACATCTGTCTTAATTTGTGGAAAAGGAAGGGGAGTACCGCTATGACCGCAAAAAAGAAGTTCAATTTCAAAGCGCCGTTGGAGGTGTTCGCGAAGTCGATCGTCCAGCCGATGATGTATCTCTCGGTTGCCGGCATCCTGCTCATCGTGGGCATTATTCTGACCAACAAGACCATCTGCGCTTTGGTCCCCGTACTGGGCTCCGGTCCGTTCCAGCTTGTGGGCGCCGTTGTCTATCAGTCGCTGATGTTTATCATCAACAACCTCTCGATTCTGTTCTGCGTGGGCATCGCCGGCGCCATGGCAAAGAAGAACAAGGGTCATGCTTCGCTGATCGCCCTGATGTCGTTCTTCCTGTTCCTGCAGGCTAACAACATCGTGCTCAACGCCACCGGCTCTCTTGCCGATGCGAGCGGCATGCGCGGTCTTACCGGAACCGGCCAGGCCACCGTTATGGGCATCCAGGTACTCGATACTGGCGTGTTTGGCGGCATCATTCTCGGTTGCATCACCGGTGCCGTGTTCAACAAGTACTCGAACAAGCAGTTCCCCATTGCCCTTTCGATGTTCTCGGGCGTTCGCTTCCCGTTCCTGATTATGATCATCATCTCCTGGATCATGGGCGCTGGCTTCTGCATCGTTTGGCCTCCGGTTCAGGGCGCCATCTCCTCCGTTGCCGGCATCATTAAGGAGTCGGGCAACATCGGTCTGTTTATCTACGGCATGCTCAACAAGCTGCTCGTTCCCACCGGTCTGCAC
>DAWBYD010000206.1:0-3963 GCA_052278285.1 Collinsella sp.
CAAGGTTGTGCTCTACCAACTGAGCCATGTCCGCATATGTAAAACAAAACGGGCGCCGGAGCGCCCGGATGTTGCCTGGAGGCGAAGCCCGGATTCGAACCGGGGGTAAAGGCTTTGCAGGCCTCTGCCTTACCACTTGGCCACTTCGCCGAAAAAGGACCGCCTAAACGGTCCGGAAATGCAATGGAGCGGACAACGGGGCTCGAACCCGCGACCCCAACCTTGGCAAGGTTGTGCTCTACCAACTGAGCCATGTCCGCTTGCGGGTTATTAATTTACGCGAGTTGTCCAAAAGACGCAAGTACTTTTTTCAAAAAACTTGTCTGCCGCATGTTCTTAATAGCCAAACGCGCTAAAGCGATTGGCTAGGCACACGATTCCAGCGCTCCGCTAAACAGCTTCACCATCTGCACGCGCGTGCCGGCGCCGTCCGTACGACGAGCAACCTCCACGTTATCGACGAGCATACGCATAAGCTTGATACCACGGCCGCGTTCCTCAGATGCAACCGGCTCGCTCGTTTCATCGATAGAATAGCCGGCACCTCGATCAAGCACCTCAACCACAACGCGATCGCCATAGGCCTGAACCGTCAGGACGCACCCGATACCGCCCGCATGGTCATAGGCATTACCCAGCGCCTCCCCCGACGCCAATGCGACATCGTAGCGCTCGTCACGGCGCAACGGAAGCGATTCAAGGAGTTCGGCGATGCGATGTCGGTAGTATGGAAGATTCTCGATACCCTGACGGACCTCGACGCTCTTACTCCAGCGAGGCAGCTCCCCCACCGGAATGGCGGGAATAGACTCCCGTGCCGGCCCCGCGACATGAAGGATATCGACAAGACGAGCAATCTCCAAAAAGCGAACAACTTCACCTGATGCATTGACGAGCGAAAGCAGGCCTTCTCGCCTCATGAGCTCACGAGCGCGCGTAAGCAGGAATGCCAAGCCCGTCGAATCGATAAAGCTAACAGCCTGACAGTTGATGACAACACGACGCACGCCGCGGCCAATCAAAGCATCCAACCGCCGACGCAGCGCAGGCACCGTGGCGATGTCGATATCGCCTGGTGGCGTCAAAACCGCTATGTCATTCCACTCATTCATACGACCATGGTTCCCCAAAAAAGCCCACTCGATGCATTCGTTTCCCCAACCGTGCGGATTCAGCCCGTTCAGCGCCGTCTATGAACGACCCCGTAAAAACTCAAGGGACACCAATGCAATGTCATCGTCCAGCGCCGATTCGGTAAATCGGTCAAGCTCGCCCAAGACCTTGCCGCAAATGCCCGACACGCCCTCCCCCGAAACAGAAAGCAGAAGATCGCGCAAGCGCTGCTCGCCAAAGAACGCTCCGGTGCGGTCGCGGGCCTCAATCGTTCCATCCGTATACATGAAGAGCATGTCGCCGGGGGCGAACGTAAACACGCCTGTCTCGTACACCATACTCTCAAAGGCACCGATTACACCCGATTGGCATCCAAGTAGCTCGACCTCTCCCCCACGAGCCTCGCCGCCACCCAGTGGCATCGACTCTGGCCTGATGACCATGGTCGGAGGATGGCCCGCCGAACAATACGTTGCGCGTCCGGCTTTCAGGTCAATCTTGGCGATAAAGGCTGTCACGAACGTCTCGACCCTCGAAAAGCCCATGAGCATACTGTTAAGGGAGCGTGCCATGCGGGCCGGTCCAGCGCCCTCCCACGCATATGCCGTCAGAGCCGTCTTGACGAGCGCGGACATCGATGCGGCCTCAATGCCTTTGCCAGACACATCACCCAGAATCATGACGGCGCAGTCGTCGGGAAGACGGATGAGCGTATAGAAATCGCCGCCGACCAACGCCGAGTTCGTGGCCGACAGGTACACCGAATCGGTTGCGATACCCGGAACATCCCCCAGGGAATTTCTCATGCCGATCTGAAGGGTCTGAGCGATATGACGCTCCTCGCGCTTTTGAGATTCACCTTCGTAGATCAGTTCAAAGTCATGCGCCAAGTGCACCAAGTAGTCATATTCAAGGTCATCAATCGGCTCTTGGCTGCCATCACGAAGCAGTAGCGCGCGCGTCGTCGGGCTCTTCGCAACAGAAGCAGGAACAATTGCGTCGTTACTGTGCTTGCCATCACCCTTAGAGCGTGGTCGCCCCGCCTCGATGCCGGAGTCGACGTAGAGACCTTGACAAGGCAGACCATGCGCCCTAAGCCAGCCTCCCATAGGCATCGATTCGTCAACGCGAGTTATACGGACGTGTTTAAGGTCCTCGGCACTCGTACCGCCCAAAACAGATGCCTCAAAGCCATCAGGGCCAGCCCCCAGACGTGCCGCTGGCGCCGTCGTGGAAAAGAAAAGCTTCTCGGGATCGTCCGGCAAAGCAACGCGACTGCCGCCTTCAAAATCTATGACGTAGGAATCCAGACTGGCGTCATACTCAACAGGGCAAAAATGGCAGTTGAGCATATTGCAGATCTCGGACGATACCGCCTGGGTAGCCGCGACGGAATCGTCTAGAAAGGTAAACAACTCATCACGTAAGACATTGAGCGAGCGGCCAAGCTCGGCCGTGCGACGAGAGCGAAGACTCGATGCCATGCCGACCAGTTGGATAGACAAGTAATCGCAAATGACCTCGAGTACATTAACGTCATAGGCGAGCGGTGCCTGGGGGCGTTTCCAACCAACTTCCAGCACGCCAAGGATCTGCGTACCGTAAAAAACGGGAAGACAGATCTCGCTGCGGTACGGAGGCATATCCTGCATGCGCAACAGGTGCTTAGAACGATTGTCCAGGTCCATAAACATACCGGAGGCGGCCTTATCACCCTTAAGGTCCTGTTGAATCGACAAGCGACAGGCACGCGACTCACGAAGAACATACGTCGGAATGCCAGCGCCATACGGCAAAAACTCAGGCAGGTAGCTGTCGTACAGCTCCTTGGAAACACCGCGAAGTTTAAAACCGCCGCTCTCAGAAAAATAGATAGCAGCACCCGAAGCATCGAGCGTTCCTACAAGCTGGTTCAAAACGGTATCAAGTAGGCTGGGCAGCTCATCGGAGCCCACGGTACTCATAATGACCGAGAGCGTGCCAGAGAGGCGCTTGTTAGCCACTCTAAGCTCCGAAAGAGCACGCTTGAGCTGACGGTCGTGCGAATACTGTTCTTCGATGCTATGGAGCGCCACCAGGACACGTGGCGCGCGGCGCCCAAAGATGCGTGGAGGCGTTACGGAGCCCGCACGAACCAAGACGGGGATAAAGGAGCCGTCACTCAGCTTGAGCATCAGTTCGTTCTCGGAGCCATCAGTTTCAAATGGCAGACGATGTTCCGTCGCACGTTCAAAAGCGGACGAGTACAGGACGTCTTTAACATCTCCACCAATGACGTCGGCGCGTTCCTCGCGCATCAAACCAAGTAAGCGATTATTCACATGCAGAATGGTTCCGTCGAGCTCGCAGATGATGACAGCATCGCTCGTGATCTCGACTAGTTGGGCAACGTCTGCCCACTCGTTGCGTTCAAGCGTTTCCATCGTGGACCCCACCGTCTATCGGTAACAAAAAAGCCTCCGAAGAGGCTTCTCAAATGCGATGGTGTCGGAGGCGGGACTTGAACCCGCATGACCAAAAAGCGGTCACTAGCACCTCAAGCTAGCGCGTCTGCCAATTCCGCCACTCCGACTTGCTATGTTGTTGATTCGCGGTTCGTTTTGTTAGACCCGCGCGTTCAACGAGGAAGATAATAACCTATGATTCGAGAACTGTGCAAGCACTTTTTTCAAAAAAGTTTACGAATTTGTAAATGTGCAGGTAAATCCGTGTGTCCGGCCCCGAATCGGTGTTGCCAACCGGCGGGGGCAACGGGGAAGGGGGAAATTTTTTGAGGGCGAAGGGGAGGGAAAATAAGGTACACACGAGGGGAGAGCCGGGGGGGAGCACGGAGAAGGGGGCAGCGATGAA
>DAWBYD010000207.1:0-14414 GCA_052278285.1 Collinsella sp.
ATGAGGCCCCAGGAGCACACACCGGTGAGCTCGAAGAAAACGAGCTGGCCGACGATGGGGGAGCTGTAGGCGAGACCGGCCATGGCGCCGATGAACGTGGAGAAGTACACGTAGAAGCGACGACGGGGCGCGTCGGGATGCTCCTTATTCTTATCGCTCATGTACGGGAACGAATAGATGACGACGAGCAGGCCGATAGCGACGAACGCGGGTGCGAGCAGCGTGCTCATCCGGTCGAATATGAAGCCCATGACCAAGGTCTGGCCCATACTCGCCCAGGTTACATCGCCCGCGTTCATGCCGTTTCCGGCAAACGTCGCGGCCAAGCCAACGGAAGCGACCGTGGCGATGCCGCCGGCAAAGGCGCAGATCCATTTAGCGTAGGGACGCGGCAGCATGACGATGAGCAGGGAGCCCAGCATGGGGACGGCGATCGCCACCATGGCAAAGAGGGACAAGCTCGATTCGATTGACATAGTTTCTCCCTTCTCCCTACACGCCTACGACGACGAAGACGAACGCGAGGACCGCGATGCCGACGACGGCCCAGGTCTGGTTACCGAGCACCTTGAAGCGCGAACGGGAAACGGAGTTCTCGAGCACGCCGCAGACAACGAAATCGACCAGGCACTTGACAAGGAAGACGACGGCGCCCACGAGAGCGGTGACGCCGATGGTCGCGGGCTCTCCCCAGGGGATGAAGATGGAGGTGAACCAAGCGACGACCACGACCTGCTTCATGCCCATGGCGAGCTTCATCATGGCCAGGGACGGGCCGGAGAGCTCGGCGAGCGGGCCCTCCTGGAGCTCCTGCTCGGCTTCGGCCTGATCGAACGGAAGCTTGCCGAGCTCCATGTAACAGGCGGCCGCGAAGGCGACGCCGGCGAGGATAACGGCGACGACGCTCGAGACGTTGCCCGTAACGATGTGCTGACCCATGGTCGCAATGTCCGTGGAGCCGCACACGATGGCGACGGTGAACAGCGCGATGAGCATGGACGGCTCGATGAGCACGCTCATGAGGAGCTCGCGGATACCGCCGAAGCCCGCGTAGGCGTTGGAGGAATCCACGCCGGACAGCGCGAAGAAGAAGCGGGACAGCGCGAGCGCGTACATGATGGTGATGGCGTCACCAAAGACGGGCATGGGGCTCTGGAGCGTGAACATGGGCAGGCCCATGGCGAGCATAAACGACACCGCGAGGAACAGCGGCGGCATGATGCGCAGCACGAAGCTCGAGTCGGAAC
Source organism: Collinsella sp. (assembly GCA_052278285.1). Classification (GTDB taxonomy): domain Bacteria; phylum Actinomycetota; class Coriobacteriia; order Coriobacteriales; family Coriobacteriaceae; genus Collinsella. Next base: position 1,248 of record DAWBYD010000207.1, read on the forward strand.
TCACGGACTCGGGACGCGCCATGAGCTTCGCGAGGTCCCGGTAATCCTGAAGGATGGACGGACCGCGGCGATTGTGCATCTTCGCGCGAATCACACGGGCGAGGCCGGAGAAGAAGGGCGCGACCAGCATGACCACGAGGCCCTGCGCCATCGCAAGAACGATGTTCATAATATCCTCTCCCCTCTCTAGACCATGACCACGGCGAGCACGAGGAAGACCACGAGCGCCGCGACGATGTAGCAGATGTATACGGAGTAGTTGCCGCCCTCGATCTTGGAGGCGAGGCCGGCCAGCTTGTCGGCACCCTCGCTCGGTGCATCGACCAGGAAGCGGTCGGGCAGGGGCTCAACGCCCTGGGCGACACCGGTGAGCTTCTGGAACACGTGCGCGATGGACCAGCAGATCTTGGTGCATACCTCGCGCAGGGTGTAGAGCGGGCCCATGAAGAGCTCTACGTCTGACGCGAAGCTCGTGGCGACGACGGGCATGTGCTCGTTGGGCTCGTAGCCGCACGCCCAAGGGTCGGTCTTCTTAGCGGGGGCCTTGGTGCCGAGGCAGGACCTCAACACGAACGCGAGGCCGGTGAGGACCACGAGCGCGATGGCGAGCGCGGGGGGGGAGGTGGCGGCACCGGAAATCTCGTTCACCAGAGACACGCCCGAGGTGGCTGTGATGGCAGAGCCGGCAAGCACGCTCTGGGCGACGTCGCCCAGAACCGGGGCGATGACCGGGGAGCCGATTCCCAGCACCACGCAGATGGCCGCGAGGAGCATCTGCGAGAACAACATCGGAGCCGGGGACTCCTTGGCGTTCGCGGCCTCCTGGGAACGAGGGCTGCTCGCGAACGAGACGCCGTAGGCCTTCACGAAGCACGTGACGGCCAGGGCACCGGTGATGGCGAGGGCGGCCGCGGAGGCGACGGCGAACACCATGACGACCGGGTCGGAGAGCGTCGAGATGTTGAACAGGGACTGGTAGGTGAACCACTCGGAAACGAAGCCGTTGAGCGGCGGGATAGCCGAGATGGCAAGGGCACCGATGAGGAAGCAGACGGCCGTGACCGGCATACGGCGGAACAGGCCGCCCATCTTCTCCATGTTGCGCGTACCCGTGGCATAGAGCAGGGAGCCCGCGCCGAGGAACAGCTCGCCCTTGAACATGGCGTGGTTGAGCGTGTGGTAGAGGGCGGCCATGAGCGCGATCGTCGCGATGACGTCGTTGCCCAGGGCGTGCGCCGTCATGGACGCGCCGACACCGAGCAAGATGATGCCGATGTTCTCGACGGAGTGGTAGGCCAGCAGGCGCTTAATGTCGTGCTCGTGGAGGGCGTAGACGACGCCCAGGACCGACGAGATGGATCCGAAGACCAGGACCATGAGGCCCCACCAGAGCTGGACGCCCGAACCCGCGAGCAGGTCGAGACCGACCTTGAGGATTCCCAGGATGCCGATCTTGATCATGCCGCCGGACATGAGGGCGGACACGTTGGACGGCGCCTCGGGGTGCGCCTGGGGCAGCCAGGAGTGCAGCGGGATGATACCGGCCTTTGCGCCGAATCCGAAGAACGCGAGGACGAAGCACGCGGAGGAGACGGCGGGTCCAAAGTCATGCGTACGGAAATCACTGAAGCTGAAGGAACCGCCCACGCCGTTGGTCATGAGCAGGAAGCTCGCCATGATAAGGACAAAGCCCACGTGCGCGATGACGAAGTAGAGCCAACCGCCCCTAATGGAGTTCTTGTTCTCCTCGATAACGACAAGGAAGTAGCTCGTAAGGGACATGAGCTCAAAGGCGACCAGGAACCAGAACACGTTGTCGGCGGTGATGACGAGCATCATCGAGGCGACGAAGGTGTTCATGAAGAAACCGGCGCGCCCGACCTTGCCCGGGTACTCATCGAAGTAGGACAGACCGTAGATGAAGCCCGCAAAGGCGAGGATTGAGATGAGGACCACGATCAGGCCCGCAAGGCCGTTGAGCAAGAGCTCGAGACGGGCGAACGGGAAAAAGAAGACCGTGTTGAGGGACGAAACGTCGCCAAGCACGGCCTCGAGGCCCGCGATGAACGACAGCACGGCCGCGACGGCGCCGATCAGGCAGCCGGCGGTCTTGGCGGCGTTATCGGCCTTGATCAGCAGAACCGAGGCGAGCGCACCGATGCACGAGACGGCAAGCGATGCGATAAACAGCGTCATGCTATCCATTGTTTACGCTCCCTTCTGCTTTCTCGGACAGGCCCTGGGCCACAGCGGTAACGTCGACGACTGGACCGTTTTCGATCGAGCGCAGGCGCTTGGCCTCGTCGAGCTCGCGATCGGCCGCGCCGCCCATGACGGTCAGCGCCTTGGTGGGGCACGCCGCCACACAATGCGGGCCGTCCGGATCGAAGGCGCACAGGTCGCACTTGATAGCGCAGGTGTACTGGCCGGGAGCCCACGTAAGCAGGCTGCTCAGGGACTTAGGATACGAAGGCGTCGGGTCGCACATGCCTGCGACACCGGCGATAGACGTGCCATCGGGATGGATGGCTCCGAAGGGGCACGCAATGGCGCACAGCCTGCACCCGATGCACTCCTGCTCCTTGACGTGGATGCGATCGCCATCGTGCTCGATGGCATTCACCGGGCAAACCTCGGCGCAGGGGGCACCCTCACAATGGTGGCAGGCAAGGGCGGCCGAAATACCGCCGGTCTTCACGAGCGCCAGGCGCGGCGTATCCTGAAGACCCTGCATCCGGTGGGCGTCGGCACAGGCGGACTGGCATGTTCCGCAGCCGATGCACCTCTCCGGGTTAATGTCGATGAAGCGGTTCATCCCCACTTCCTTTCAAAATAACGGGCCGGGCTCCCGAACGTACGGGACGCCCGGCCCAAAAAGCCAACGAGAACGGGACTACACGATTTGGTTCACGTGCGTCTCGTCGTCGAACTTGGCGGCGCCGGGCTCAACGTCCTGGGGAGCGGCGGCGTCCACCAGAGCCTGCTTGAGCTCGGTGTACTGACGCTCGACTTCGCCCTCTGCCCAAACCTGATCGGCAATGGCGTCGACCTGGCAGGCGGAGAACTTGTCCTCGGGCGTGTGCGAGACCGGGTCGACCTTGTGAATAGTCAGCTCGTTGCACTTGCCGATCCACCACTGGTAGGTCATATAAACCGTGCCCTTGTTGATACGGTCGCTCACGTCGGCGCGGCTGTATACCTGGCCGCGGCGGCTGTGAATCGAGACGATGTCGCCGTTCTTGATGCCGCGCGCCTGGGCGTCCGCGGGATTCATGCGGACAAAGCCGGGCTCGTCGGCGAGCAGCGCCAGCGTCTTGCAGTTGCCGGTCATCGAGCGGCAGCTGTAGTGGCCGACCTCGCGGACGGTGCACAGGATGAGCGGGTACTCATCGTCGGGAAGCTCGGAGGGCGCCTCCCAGTCGTGCGCCATCAGGTTGGCGCGGCCGTCCTTGGTGGTGAACTTGCCACCAGCGAACATGTCGGGCGTACCGTGGTCGTTCACATCGGTGCTCTTGACGGGCCACTGGGCGTAGCCGCCCTCGGGAGCCATCTTCTCGTAGGTCGCGCCCACAAAGTTGGGGCACAGGCTAATGCACTCGTTCCAGATCTGCTCGGTGTTGTCGTAGTGCATGGGATAGCCCATACGCGTGGACAGGTCCGCGAAGATCTCCCAGTCGTGACGGCACTCGCCCTTGGGCGGAACGGCCGCGTCAAAGTGCTGGAAGCTACGGTCGGATGCGGTAAAGACACCCTCGTGCTCGCCCCAAGAGGTGGCAGGCAGGATGACGTCGGCGAGCATGGTCGTCTGCGTCATAAAGATGTCCTGGCAAATGAACAGGTCCAGCTCGGAGAGCGTCTTGCGCATTCCGGCCGAATCGGGCTCGGTCTGCACCGGGTCCTCGCCGTAGTTGTAGAAGCAGTGCACCTTGCCCTCGTCGACCAGGTGGCCCAGGTCGGTGAGTTTGTAGCCCTCCTCGAGCGGGAGCTTTTCCTCGGGCACGCCCCAAGCCTTGGCAAACTTGGCACGCACAGCCGGGTCGGTGACCTTTTGGTAGCCAGGGTACAGGTTGGGCAGCATGCCCATATCGCAGGAGCCCTGGACGTTATTCTGGCCACGCACGGGCGCGAGGCCGGAATTGGGTTTGCCGATCTGGCCGGCAACGCAGGCGATGGAGGCGATGGTGTGCACCGTCTTCAGGTTCTGCTTCTGCTGGCATACGCCCATACCCCAGCCAATGATGGCAGAGGGCTTCGCCGTGGCGTACATCTCGGCAGCTTGGTGGATCAACGCGGGCTCGACACCCGTGATGTCCTGTACGGATTCGGGAGTGTAGTTCTTGATGGTCTCCCACCATTCGTCAAAGCCGTTCGTGTGCTCGGCGACGAAATCCTTGTCGTAGAGGCCATCGTTGACCAAGCAGTTTGCAAAGGCGTTGAGGAACGCAACGTTGCAACCGTTCTTGATCGGAAGGTAGAGATCGGCGATACGCGCGGTTTCGATATGGCGCGGGTCGGCGACGATGATCTTGCAACCCTTTTCTTTGGCTCGCACGATACGCCTTGCGACGATGGGGTGCGAATCGGCAGGGTTATAGCCGAAGAGGAAAATGCAGCCCGCATCCTCCATACCGGGGATGGAGCATGACATGCAACCTGAACCAACCGTGTCCATCAGACCGAGGACAGTAGGGCCGTGTCAAGTACGGGCGCAGTTGTCCACGCTGTGGGTGCCGATGCACGCACGCGTAAACTTCTGCATGACGTAATTCGCCTCATTGCCGCCGCCTCGCGAAGAGCCGGTGGTCATGACAGCGTTAGGACCATATTCGTCAATTATGGCCTGCATCTTAGATGCGGTGAAATCCAGTGCCTCGTCCCAGCTTACGCGCTCAAGATCCGCGCCCTTAGTGCGGCGGATCATCGGGTGCAGTACGCGAGGAGTCAAGATCTTGGTGTCGTTGATGAAGTCGTAGCCGCTCATGCCCTTAAGGCACAGCTCGCTCTGGTTGGTGATGCCGTTGAGCGGTTCGGTGCCCACGACCTGGCCGTTTTGGACCAAGAGGTTAAACTGGCAACCGGCTCCGCAATACGGGCAGATCACTTTATGCTTCTCCATGACACCCTCCTTCCTTTCTCTGCTACCGATTAATCGGTACGTATTTGACAATCATTGGGCCTGTATGGCCGCCCGCTTACGCCTCGTTTTCGATGGTGGCGCGGGCACGCTCGGCGGTCAGTTCCGCCAGGCGCTCCTCGTCTACCAGGGTGAGGCCCTTGGTCGGGCACGCCTCGGCACACGCCGGACCGCCGGGGCGGTCCACGCACAGGTCGCACTTGAGCACGAAGCTCTTAGTCTGCGAACCCACGCGAACGTCACCCATCAAGACGGGGACCTGCGTGGTCGCCACGCTCACGGCGCCAAAGGGGCATGCCATAACGCAGCTCTTGCAGCCGATGCAGTTGTCCTCGTTGACGCCGATACGATGGTTCTTTGGATCAAAGAACAAGGCGCCCGTAGGACAGGCCTTCGCGCACGGGGCATCCTCGCAGTGATGGCAAGCCACCGGTGCGGAGATCTCGTACGTACGCGTCACGCGCAGGCGCGGCGCGGCGATGTTGCCGGGGATGTCGTGTGCCTCGATGCACGCCGCCATACAGGTTTGGCACCCAATGCAGCGTGAGGAATCGGCTACGACTCGTTTATTGCCCATGTTGTTCACTCCCTCCTGAATCCCATGCCGGAGAGACCCTGTCGACGTTGCCCCGGACCGCCCGTGGTCCGGCATCGGCGTATCGAGTGCATGCGGCGAAACAGGCACTTCGATAGAATTCCTCCAACGATATACAGGTTAAATATACGCAGTTGCAGGGGGCAAACTTGAGCATAGGCCCTGCAATACGGGTGTATTGCAGGGGTTTTAGCAGGTTGGAATTATTCTCGGATAGCTATAAAGGTGAGTGTATTACATGCGTAAATCCAGGGGAGATTTCACGCTCGTTTATAAAGGATGTAATACGTTTGATATATATTTCGCGCTCATTAACTTGAGTGCAATAAAGCAGTGGTTATAAGATTGGCTATTATTAGCCAATGTTGTATTTGACCATTCATATTGCACGCTCATTAAGGGAGGCCAGTGATGTCATCGACTCAAAAAAGAGCCATCCTGCAGGTGCGCATTCGCGAGGAAGACAAGCAGCATGCCGAGCATCTCTACGACGCCATGGGCACATCGCTCGCCGAGGCTGTCCGTCTATTTGTCGCGCAAAGCATTTTGATGCGCAAGCTTCCCTTTCAGCCGGTCGCCGTGCGCTCAAAGGACGGCACCGCCGCCTATGGATCGCTCAAAGCATATGGGACCCCAATCGCCGCTCCGAGGAGCGCAATGCCTGGATTGAGTACCTTGCTACAGAATGCGACGATTCGATTTTGGGTCCCGAGGAAGTAGATATCCATGAGTAGCACCATCATCGACGAGACCGTCATCCTGCGCTACCTGCTTAACGACGACGAGGTCCTGTCGCCGCGCGCCGCCAAGGTCATCGCCACGCGCACCGCTCGCGTCTACCCCGAAATCATCACGCGCGTCGTGGTCACGCTGCGCGACGTCTATAAGGTTCCCCGCGTTGAGATTGCTGCGGCTATGAAAAGGCTGCTCGATGACGTCATGGTCGACGAGCCCACCGTTGTCGCCCTTGCCATCAAACTCTTTGGCAAGACCCATATGGACTTTACCGACTGCCTCCTCGCAGCCCGAACCGCCATCTACAACGATGATGTCGTGAGCTTTGGCAAGCCCATCATCCAAGGCATGATCGATTACCGCCGCAAGCGCCAAACCGCTGCCGACGCCCGCGACCGCGCCGCCGAAGCCCGCAGTCACAGCACCGACTCCACCATCGACAAGCTCCGCCACCGCCCCCGCAGCTAACCCCACCCCCTCCTAAGTTGCGGTGAAATAGTTCCTGGATGGGGTCCCCGGCATGTATACGAAAATGGCTCTGGTCCCAAAAGGAACCAGAGCCATTCGTCTATCTTATGGAGCGGGCGACGGGAAGTCCAAGGGTTTGCTTCGCAAACCCTTGTTTCGCTGCGGGCCATTGGCCCTTGCGTGCTGCGCTGGAAAATGCTCACGCATTTTCTCAGCTTCGCACCCTGCCGGGTTCGATTCCCGTCGCCCGGCACGCTTATGAAAACGGCTCTAGCACCAAATAGAGCCAAAGCCGTTAAAACTATCTTGTGGAGCGGGCGACGGGAATCGAACCCGCGTCATCAGCTTGGAAGGCTGGGGTTCTACCATTGAACTACGCCCGCAAGATATGGTCGGGACGACAGGATTTGAACCTGCGACATCCTGCTCCCAAAGCAGGCGCGCTACCAAACTGCGCCACGTCCCGAAGGTGTTGAGCAGCTAAGGTCTAAACCTTGCGTGTCCCAAAGCGAAGGCAATTATAGGGGAGACTCCCCTCCTGTGCAAGCACAGAAACCCTAGCTCCTCGAATGTGCGACAAACTGGCTATGGGCCAGGCCGATCGCAAACGCCACCACGGCGACCGGCGCCCACGCGGCTCCAATGTCCGCCAGCGGCAACGCATCGAACGGCAGCCACGCGCCCGCAAAGAACGCATCGCGGACCGAGGTGATCACACTCTGCACAGCAACCACGCCGCCGACCCAGACCCACACCTGCGGATGAGCGTCGCAAAAGCCGTGCACTAGGCCCATCAGTACCAGCACGATGGCAACGGGATACAAGGCGTTGAGCATGGGCACCGAGAACATAAGGATCACGTCGAGGCCCACGTTGGAGAGCACGCACGAAAACGCTGCGAACACAAAGGCGAGAACCGCAAAGGGACGGCGCATGGCCTCCTCGGAGGCCTCCGCTCCCCCTTCAACCACGTACGTCTCGCAGAAGTAACGCGAGCAGCAGCTAATAAGACCGATGCACACGTTCATGCAGGCAAGGAAAAAGATCGCAAAGACCACGACCGTGCCGGCAAGCCCAAAATGCATGGAGGCCGAACGGGCGAGGATGGCGGCGCCGTTGGTAGCATCGGGCATCACGGTGCCGAGCTGCATACCGACAAGGCCCAAGCCGCAGTAGATGATGGCCATGAGCACGCCGGCGATCACACCGGAACGCGAAATCTCAAAGGCCACGCGCTTGTCATCGGTAACACCCAACTCGTGGATGGTCTCGGCGATGATGATGCCGAAGGCGAGCGACGCGAGCAGGTCCATGGTCTGGTAGCCAGTCAGAAAGCCCTGCACGGCGGCGCCTGCATCGTAAGGAGCCTGAGGCGCGGCAGCCGGTCCCAGCGGCGAGATCACGGCAGCACCCACGACCAGCACGATAAGCGCAATGAGCGCGGGGCCCGTAATGCGACCGAGCACGCGCGTGATGACGCCGGGGCGCAGCGTAAGTGCAAATGCGACCACAAAGAAGGCGACGGCAAACACCAGGCGAGCCGTACCGAGCGAGACGCCCTCGGGCAGCAGCGGCACCAGCATCTCGAAGGCCGTGGAGCTCGTGCGCGGAATAGCCAGGCACGGGCCGATGGCCAGATACACCGCCGCGACAAAGAACTCACCGAACTTGGGGTGCACGCGGCCGGCAAGCTCACGCGCCGTTCCGGCGAGCGCCACGGCGATAAAGCCCATAACAGGCAGGCCGATGGCAGCAATCAAAAAGCCAATCATGGCAAGTGGCGTGGCGGTACCGGCCTGAAGTGCCAGCAACGGCGGAATGATGAGGTTACCGGCGCCAAAGAGCATCGAGAACAGCGCAATGCCGACGGTAACGACATGGTCGGAGCGCAGGCCGCGCGGGGCGGATGAGGCCATAGGCACACCTTTCGGGTCGAAACAAAACGGGACGGGCAAAAACACCCGTCCCGCAAGTATATACGCTCTAGCAGGCTAAATCGCGCAAAGCGTCAATCGTGGTGTCGACTTCCTCGGCCGTATTGAAATAGCCAAACGAGAATCGGACGACACCCTGGCGCTCGGTTCCCAGCGCGCGGTGCATGAGCGGAGCGCAATGGGCGCCGGGGCGCGTCGCAATCCCCCACCCTTGCATGAGCGCGTCCGAGATCTCGGCCGAATCGATATCGCCCACGTTGAGTGAGACGATCGCCGAGCGCACGGGCTGATCAAACGCACCGTAGAGCGCAATGCCGGGGATTTCGCGCACACCGGCAAGGAAGCGATCAGCGCGCGCACGCTCATGGGCAGCAATCGCCTCGACCCCACCCTGGGCCTCGATAAAGTCGAGACCAGCGGAAAGGCCCGCGATGCCGTGACCGTTGAGCGTGCCCGCCTCAAGGCGCGTGGGCCACTCAAGCGGCTGCAGTGCATCGAAGCTGTGCACACCCGTGCCGCCCATGGCCCACGGAACCACGTCAATGCCCTCCGCCACGGCCAGGCCGCCGGTGCCTTGGGGTCCCATGAGCCCCTTGTGGCCGGTAAAGCACACGACGTCGAGCCCCATGGCATCCATGTCAATCTTCGCCGTACCGGCAGACTGAGAGGCGTCGACGATAACCAACGCGCCGGCCGCATGAGCCACAGCCGCCACACGTGCAACATCAACGGAGTTGCCGGTCACATTGGAGGCGTGCGTCACCACCACGGCACGCGTGCCCGGCGTGACCAACCGCTCGAGCTCGTCGTAGTCGCGCACGCCGTTCGCGTCGCAGCCCGCATGCTCAACGGTCACGCCCTGCTCTGCCGCCAGGCGGTTGAGCGGACGCAGCACGGAGTTGTGCTCGAGCACCGTCGTGACCACACGGTCGCCGGGGCGCACCACGCCATTGATAACGGTGTTGAGCGCCGCGGTGGAGTTGAGCGTAAAGCACACATGGTCCGCCCTCGGGCAGCCCAAAAGGCGTGCGAGCTTGGCACGGCAAGCGTGAATCGTGCGAGCGGCATCGAGGGCACCCGACGTGGCGCCGCGCCCGGCATTGCCGAGCGAGCACATCGCCTGCGTCACGGCATCGATGACCGTCTGCGGCTTATGCATGGTCGTCGCCGCGTTATCCAGGTAGATCATCGCACGCCCTCCCACATATCAATCACGGTATAGCCCTCGGTGGGAATGCCCGCTGCGGCAAGCGCGCCGCGCAGCAGTTCCTCATCCGAAGGCAGCGCCTTCCACGCCAAGCCGCAGCCGGCAGCGACCTCCCCGGGCACGGGAATCGTACGCCCGGGGAGGCCGCGCTCGATGCAAAGGGTCTCGCACCCCATGGCGGCCGCCGTGGTGGGAAACGTGATGACAAGCGCCGGGCGCTTCTCCCTCATGGCAACTCCAACCAATACGCTACGGGCGCACGACGCGCACGGCCTGCTCCATCTTCTCCACGATCACGTACATGTTGGTGACCTCGCCCACCGCAAGCTGGTCTTTAATGCCATAGTGGTCGAGGCAGGTACCACAGGTGAGGATCTCGACACCCTGTTCGGCCAGACCCTTCAGGTCATCGAGCACCGGAGACCCCTCGACGGTGAGCTTGGCGCCGCCGTTGTAGAACAGCATGGTCGCGGGCAGTTCCTCCTGCTGCGTCACGGCAAAGATAAACGCCTTCATGAGCTTGTGGCCCAGCTCGTCGTCGCCACGGCCCATGCAATCGGTGTAGACGGAAATGACGAGTTTGCCCTTGCCGGCGCTGGCGTCGCAGAAAGCCGCACCGTCCTGCTCGGGGTCCGCAACGGCCACGGCACCGGCGGTCGCGACAGTCACGTGCCACTCGGCGTCAGAAACCTTCTCGACCGAGGCCGTGCAGCCCTTCTCCTGCGCCATCTTGGAGATGTTCTTGACGGCGGTCTCGTTGTCGACCGAGGTCACGACGGCGCCCTCGCCATCGAGCTGCTTGAGGGCCTTGAGCGTCTTGACGACGGGCAGCGGGCAGGCATCGCCCATGGCATTGACTTCAATCTTGGTAGACATAGCTACATCCTTTCAAAAGGGACCGCCCAGAACAGTAGGCGGTCATATAAACGGTTTTCCTTAATGCACAACGTGGACGGCAGGACCGCCTGGCACCGGCTCGCACACGCGACCGACGACGGCGGCAATACGTCCCTCGGCATGCAGACGGCGCGCAAGCTCATCCACATCCGCCGCGGGCGCCGCAATAAGCAAACCACCCGAAGTCTGCGGATCGTACAGCGCATCCAACATGCCCGGCTCCAGCTCATCGTCAGCCGTCACGCGCGGGCCAAAGAAGTCCTGGTTGCGGTAGGAGCCCGCGGGGATAATGCCCAGACGCGCCATGTCGAGCACCTGATCAAAGAGCGGCACTGCCCCGAACGCAAGCTCAATCTGCGCGCCCGAACCCTCGGCCATCTCGCACGCGTGCCCGATCAGGCCAAAGCCCGTAATGTCGGTGCAGCCGTGAAGTTCGAGCCCCTCGGCCAAACGGATCGGGGCCTCGTTGAGGGTGCGCATCGAGTCAAACATGGCTGCGGCCTCGTCCTGCTCGATGAGCTCGCCCTTAATGGCCGTGGTGATAATGCCCGAGCCGATCGCCTTGGTCAGTAGCAGAGCATCGCCCACGTGCGCGCCGCTGTTGGCGAGCATGCGGTCGAGCGCGACAAAACCGCTCACAGACAGGCCGTACTTGGGCTCGTCGTCGTTAATGGTATGGCCGCCCGCGATGGAGCAACCCGCCTCGACGCACTTGTCGGCGCCGCCCGCCAGAATCTGACCGGCAACCTCGATGCCCAGACAACTGGGTATGCAGAGCAGGTTCATGGCATGGCTCGGCCGCCCGCCCATGGCGTAGATATCCGACAGCGAGTTGGCCGCGGCAATCTGGCCAAACAGAAACGGGTCGTCGACCATCGGCGGGAAGAAGTCGATGGACTGCACAAGCCCCAGGTTCTCCCCTACGCGGAAGACGCTCGCATCGTCAGAGGTATCGAACCCCACGAGCAAGTTGTCGTTATGCACATTAGGCAAGTCGCCCAGGACCTGGGCGAGGGCTCCAGGAGCCAACTTAGCGGCTCAACCGCTCGCGGCCGTCATGGACGTGAGCCTAATCTGATCCTTATCCATCGATACCTCCTTTCAAGGTTGCCAACTGCTCCAGTATACGCGCCCAGCAGGCATCCCACGAAACCGCAGATGGGTCAAAGGTCGAAATGGGTTCCGCGAGCGACTGGGCCACGGCGTCTGCCAGTGCATGCTCAAACCGCTGACAATCGCGCGCATCGGGTGTATCGACATCCGTCATGCGCGGCGGTGTTACCCACGTTACGGGCGCGCCTGGCAAGGCGGTCTCGAGCCATGGACGCACGCCGGGCAGATCGGTCATGACGACTTTGCATCCGCAGGCCATCGCCTCGATCGGCACCAGCGGCAGCCCCTCGTAAAAGGACGGCAGCACAAACACCTCGGCCTCGCGATAGGCGCGCACCAGCTCGTCGCGACTCAGACGGCCAGCAAACTTCACCGGCACGGGGGAATCTCCGGAAGCCCGAGCGATGCGCTCATACTCATCCGCATCGCCATGGCCTCCCACCAGTACAAGCCGACTCGGGCGTACCCCACGCGCCGCATCGGAGTCCTCGCCAAAGCGCCCCATCGCGTGTACCAGCGATTCGACGCCCTTCTTAACGCAGACCTTGCCCACAAAGACGAGCGACCCGGGAACCTTTGTCATCTGTCCATCGCGGCAAAACACCCGATGGTCATAGCCTGTTCCAATCACATGAACACGCAACGGATCAACGCCATAAACACGCCTGATCATGTCGGCCTGCTCGGCATGAAGCGAAAAGACGGCATCGAGGCAGCGGACCGCCGCGACAATGCGATCATGGGCGAGTCCATGGGTCAACATCTGCCGAATATCGGTCGAATGGCACACGCCGCACACGGGAATGCCCCGCGCACGCTCCCGCACCAAGGCACACAGCAGATACAGGTGATGGCAGATTATCGCATCAGGCTTAAAGACGGCGATGGCCTGGTCGATCGCCGCACCAAAGGCGCGCTCAAAGGACGCGGCCATCGTGGGCGTCAAGTCGCAATAGCGTGTCGAAGGATACGGCATCACGTCCGACATGCCGCAAATGCAAAACGGCAGCTCGGGCGTCTCGAACGGCACCGCAAACACACGCGCGGCGGAATCGAGCTCCCCTTGCGTGTCCCCGGGCGCAGC
>DAWBYD010000208.1:0-3381 GCA_052278285.1 Collinsella sp.
GCGCCGCCCACAGGTCCGCCAGCGCTCCGAGCGCGGCGCCCAGCGCGCCCTCGGCGCGCACGGAGGGGAGCTCCTCCATCAGCCTCGGCCCTCCCATGCCGCGGAACCTCGACCTGCGCCCCTCCGGCGCGGTGGTGAGCAGCGACCTCGCGGTGTTGATCGCCGAGGTCCGCGCCTTCACCGCCCCGGAGCGCGCCGCGAGCATGCAGCGCACCCCGTCGACCCACCCGTCCTGGCTCTTGGGGGTCCCGAGCCTTGAGCCGGACATCGCCGCGCGGGCGGCCCTCTCCGCGTCCGACTCGTCGCACTTCCCCTGCCCCGGGCGCCTCCTCTGCGTCCTCGCCGGGGAGAGCGCCTCGCGCACGGGCATCCCCAGCGACGCGAGGTGCCTGGTGAGGCCCGCCCCGTAGGACGACGTCCCCTCCATCGCGACGCAGGCCGGCTCCCCGGCCGCCGCGATCGCCCCGGCGAGCGCCTCGTATCCCGCCGCGTCGGCGGGGAACTGGCGGGACAGGACCTTGCGGCCCCTCCAGTCGAGGACGCACAGCCAGTGCGAGTCGGCGTGGGTGTCGACCCCGCAGAAGACCGGCCCGCGGGCGCCGGGTGTCGATTCGGTTCTCATGTCTCGCTCCGTTCTTTCCGTGCTCGCCTGGACCGGGCAGACGGCACACTGACGGGGCGCGATAGAATGCGGTTGTTCGGGTCCGCGGTATCGCTCCATGCTCCTATTAGGTCATGCGGCGGTCTCGGCTCGCCGCGGCCCGCGCGGGACATGTCAGGAAACGAGGGCAGCCCTGTGGGCGCCAGCGGAATGTGGGGTCACCGCGCGGTCCGCATCTGATGGTGTCGACGTCAATGGTATACGGGTGCATCATCGACGTCTTCAATACAGAAGATATCAGTGCGGAATGATTTTGAGGGAACATCCCGACCGTCCCTGCGCCTACCTTGCTGAGGATGTCTACAGGGACCCACGCTTTGAAGGGGCGCCGAGCTGATAGTTGATTTTTATTGGCAGGGGCTCTTGCTGGTAAGGAGCACTTGCTAGAGGCAGGCCTCGGCGATGCGCTTTTTTAGTTCATCGATGCCGATACCGGTCTGGGAGCTTGTGATGATCACGTTCTCGGCCGGAACGTTGAGCTGTTTTTTGATGGCTGCTGCCTGGCGGGCCTGCTGGGTGCGGCTGAGCTTGTCGGCTTTGGTGAGGCAGACGATAAAGTTGAACTCGTTGCCCTGCAGGTAGTCGATCATGTCATGGTCGAGTTTACTGGGGTCGTGGCGAATGTCCACCAGCGACACAACCAGGTTAAAGCTGCGCTCTGAGTCGAAGAAGTCGCCGATAAGCTCGGCCCAGCGGTCGCGCTCGGCCTTGGAACGACGGGCGAAACCGTAGCCCGGCAGGTCCACAAAGTGCACGTCGTCGGCCTCGAAGAAATTGATGTTGCTCGTCTTGCCCGGCGTGCTCGAAACCTTGACCAGGTTCTTGCGGCCAAAGAGTTTGTTCATGATAGACGACTTGCCCACATTGGAGCGGCCCACAAAGCTCACCTCGGGACAGGTGGACTCGGGGATCTGCGAAACCTTGCCGTAGCTGGCAACAAACTTGGCAAGCTGATAGTTAATGGAATCGGCCATGGATACTCCTTGGTCGTAGATTTTTACAAAACGGGTGTGCTATTGCGCGGCGGCGATACGACGAACGATGTCAAGCGTGATGCCGCTCGCGGTGCGAGCGTACTCATCCAGATCGAACTCGCGCTCGCAAAACGCGTCATATGCCTCGTCACAATTATCGCTGATAGCGCGCAGCACCAGGCAATCGACACCATTCTTGGCCGCGATGTGCGCAATTGCCGCGCCCTCCATCTCGACGCAATCGGCATGCGTGGCCTCAATCGCAGCGTTACGCATGGCGTCACCCGTAACAAAGCGGTCACCCGTGGCGATAGTGCCACACAGGAACTGCTTGGGGTCCTTCTCCGCAGAATTCTCATCCGCCGAGGCATCCACAAATCCATGCTCGGCAAGCACGGCGGCGGCAACCTCAGCCAACGCCGGCGTCGAGACAAACTCCTCGAGTCCCGGCGCCGACTCGGCGATGAGCGCCGTGTCAGTATCGAGATAGCGCAGGCACTTGCCTATAACCACGTCGTTAATATGGAGCTTAGGGTTTAGGCCACCCGCAATGCCCGAAAACACAACGGCCTGCGGGGCATATTTGCTGATGAGATGCTGCGTTGCCGCCGCGGCGTTTACGGTTCCCATGCCAGCGGTCGTAGCAACAACGGACAAACCGTCGAGCTCGCCGTTGACAACGGTCAAGCCCGCCTCTTGTGCCACACGAGCGCCGTTCAGTTCTTCTTTAATCTGCGCAACCTCTTTTTCGAGTGCACCGATGATTGCGATGGTAGGCATACCATCCCCCAAACCCGTGAAAACTGCTATCCACGGTATGGTACCAGCATTTTGACTCAACCGCGCAATACGAAGTCGCTAGACCACCGCAGCGCGGGTATCGTAGAGGAGCAAAAGACTTGCTAGCCGATGGCGTTTTTGAGTTCAGCGCGGCGCTTTTTCATGCCCGTCATGACGGCGTTGCGCAGCTCGGGCATGCGCGCGGTATCCATCTGTGGAACGCCCTCGAGCTTATAGGGAATCCCCAGCTGCTCGTATTTGACGACACCCATGGTGTGATACGGCAGCATCTCCAGGCCGACCACGTTATGCCACGGGGCAATCAGGCGACCGAGTGCCTCGCACTCCTCCACCGTGTCGGTAATGCCCGGCACAACCACGTGGCGGATAACGACCTTGATCTTGCGACGTGCAAGCTCATCGCCAAACGCCAAGATGCGTGCGGGATCGCAACCGGTCAGCTTTTTATGCTCGACCGGATCGGCATGCTTAATATCGAGCAGTACCATGTCGGTCTCGTTGAGCACGGCATCGAACTTCTCGGGATGCTGGGGGTCGAAGGCGTAGCCACAGCTATCTAGGCAGGTATGTACACGACCATCGGGGTTGCTGTGCATTGCGCGGAACAGGTCGGCCAAAAACTCGGGCTGCAGAAGCGGCTCGCCACCGGACACCGTAATGCCACCGCTGCGATAGAACTCGTGGTTACTCTGGAACTCATCCATCAGATGCTCGACGGTCACCATGGTGCCGCCGTTAACCGACCAGGTATCGGGGTTGTGGCAATACGCACAGCGCATGGGGCAGCCCTGAACAAACACCACAAAGCGGATGCCGGGCCCATCGACCGTTCCCATCGTCTCGATCGAATGCACGCGGCCAAGGGCAAACGCAGAGTCCTCGGGACGAGCGTCCACCCCCTCAAGCGTCATTTCTGCCATTCGCGCTACCTTGCCTCTCCTTGGA
>DAWBYD010000209.1:0-3085 GCA_052278285.1 Collinsella sp.
ACTCGGCGCGCTCCTCGGTAAAGCCCAGGAGCGTGAGCATGGACTTCTGCATCTCGGCGTGGCGGCTACGCATACCGCCGCCGCCGGCCGCAAAGCCGTCCATGACAAAGTCGTAGGTGCACGAACCGGCTGCCAGCGGATCGGCCTCGATCTTGGCGATGTCGGTCTCGGTCGGCAGGGTAAAGGGCTGATGCTCGGCAGCATAGGCCTTGCGATCCTCGTCCCAATGGAACAGCGGGAAGTTGACGACCCACAGGAAGTCGTGGCCCTCGCGCTTGATCTCGAGCGCATTGGCCATGTGCGAACGCATGCCGCCCAGGATCTCGTCGGAGAGCAGGCGCGGGCCGGCGGCGAACATCACAAGGTCGCCGGGCTCGACGTCCATGCGCTCGCGCAGAGCCGCCATCTCCTCGTCCGAGAAGAACTTGACGATGGGGCTGTTGATAGAGCCGTCCTCGCGGAAAGCAATCCAGGCCAGGCCCTTGGCGCCAAACGTGGAGGCCACGCCGGCAAGCTTATCGATCTTGGCACGTGCCCAGGCACCGGCGCCCTTGGCGTTGATGGCCTTGACGACAGAGCCCTCCTCGTTTGCGGCAGTCGCAAAGACCTTGAACTTGGAGTTGGCGAAGATGTCGGTCAGGTCGACCAGGTGCATGCCATAGCGGGTATCGGGCTTGTCGGAGCCATAGGTGTCCATGGCCTCCCAGTAGTCCATACGACGCAGCGGCGTAGGCATCTCGACGCCCATGCGGCCGAAGGCGTCGGCCAGGACCTCCTCGAGCGCGCTCATGACGTCGTTCTGGTCCACGAAGGACATCTCGATATCGACCTGGGTGAACTCGGGCTGACGGTCGGCACGCAGGTCCTCGTCGCGGAAGCACTTGGCAACCTGGTAGTAGCGCTCGACGCCACCGACCATGAGCAGCTGCTTCAGGAGCTGCGGGGACTGCGGCAGGGCGTAGAAGTTACCCGGCTGAATACGGCTGGGAACGATGAAGTCGCGAGCGCCCTCGGGCGTGGACTTGAACAGGGAGGGCGTCTCGACCTCCATGAACTCACGGTTGTGCAGCGCCTCCCGAATGGCAAAGGTAAAGTCGGAGCGCAGCTTGAGGTTGGCCATCATCTCGGGACGACGGAGGTCCAGATAGCGATAGCGCAGGCGGGTGTCCTCGCTCGTCTCGATGCCGTCCTCGATCTGGAACGGCGGGGTGACGGACGTGTTGAGCACCTCGGCGTGGTCGGTCAGGACCTCGATCTCGCCGGTCGCGAGCTTGGTGTTGGTGGTCTCCTCACCACGAGCGCGCACGACGCCGTGGATCTTGATGGGCCACTCGGGACGCATGGTCTCGGCGATCTTAAAGGCATCGCCGTCGGAGTGCTCGGGGTCGAAGGTGAGCTGCGTGATGCCCTCGCGGTCACGAAGGTCGCAGAAGATAAGGCCGCCGTGGTCGCGGCGACGACTCACCCAACCGGTGAGGGTGACCTCTTCGCCCACGTTCTCGAAGCGAAGCTCGCCGCAGGTACGGGTGTGCATGGAATGCTCATCGATGGGACGGGTCTGGCTCATACCAGTGATCCTCCTTTATGGATCTGTGCCGCCCCGTGTCGTTCCGGGCGGCGTCGTACAGATTTGCCCAGCCTGCGTAAACCGCGCAGCCAGACATGGCGTTCTATCTTATCGCACCTGTGTCGATGTGCCGCGGAAAAGTGGCTCCTGCCCAAAGACTTGACGGAGACGAAACAATTGATGCGTCGCGGCACCCGTCTGCACGCGTCACGTGCGACAATATGCCCCAATAAAACAGCACTTGGAAAGGCCCGTCATGACTGCACGGCTCATTGTTATGGATATCGACTCCACGCTCATCAACCAGGAGGTCATCGACCTGTTGGGCGAGGAGGCCGGCGTAGGCGAGCAAGTGGCGAAGATCACTGAGCGCGCCATGCGCGGCGAACTGGACTTTAAGCAGGCGCTCGAGGAGCGCGTGGGGCTGCTTGCCGGCTTGGACGAGAGTGTGTTCGAGCGTACCTTTGAGCGCGTGACGTTTACTCCTGGCGCGCTGGAGCTTGTGCGCTCAGCGCACAGCAAGGGCTGGAAGGTCGGCGTGGTAAGCGGCGGCTTCCATGAGGTGGCCGACAAGATCGTGGCCGCCGCGGGCATCGATTTTTGCCTGGCTAACCGCCTAGAAGTCGTGGACGGCAAGCTCACCGGTAAGCTGGCGGCAGACATCGTGACCAAGGAATCCAAGCTCATCCAGCTGCTGGATTGGGCGGTTGAGTGCGGTGTCGACATGGCCCACACCGTCGCGATCGGTGACGGCGCCAACGACATCCCCATGATTCAGGCCGCGGGCACGGGCATCGCGTTTTGCGCCAAGCCCAAAACGCGCGAAGCCGCCCCGTTTGCCATCGATGAGCGCAACCTGATGCTCGCCATGGACATCATCCTGCGCGACTAGTCGATCCTTCTAACAAGAGAATCAGTCTGTCCTATAGTTTCCGAACAATTTTGTCTTAGTGTTCGGAAACATACCCTTTGAGTGCTAGACTTTGCGCCGTCGAAGGGAACATATATGGATAAGCGAGATCTTGAGCAATTGCTGAGCGATGTTGCCGGCGGAGTAGTCACCCCGGCAGTCGCCCTCACGCGCCTCCAGACGGCGCCAACCGCCGATCTGGGTTTTGCGCAGCTCGATCTTTCGCGCGGGGTGCGCCAGGGAGCCGGCGAGGTTGTCTACGGCGCCGGTAAAACCGCCGAGCAAATTGCCGCCATTATCGAAGCGCTGCGCGATGCCGGTCAGGAGCGCATCCTGGTCACGCGCCTGAACAGCGAAAAAGCAGCCCGTACCTCGGAGCTTCTCGGCAACGACATCGACCTGGGATATGCCCCGAACGCCCAGCTCGCCCTGGTGGGTGGCAAGCCCTCCCCCACCGGTAACGGACGCGTTGTCGTCGCCTGCGCCGGCACGAGCGACCTGCCCGTCGCCGAAGAGGCGGCACTGACGGCCGAGTTCTACGGCACCGAGGTCGACCGCCTCTACGACGAGGGTGTCGCAGGCCTGACCCGCCTGCTCGCTCCTGCCGA
>DAWBYD010000210.1:0-1711 GCA_052278285.1 Collinsella sp.
CATTGGGGACGTTCTTAAATGACTAGTCGTTGGGGACGTTCTTGTTTGACTAGTCATTCAAGAACGTCCCCAACGACTACATAGCATGAGAGTGGATAATCTCCCAGTTTGGGCTCGCATTCAGGCTCAAAGTGGGAGATTATCCACTCTCGTTTCTGTTCTGCCTACATTTGTAGGAACAGTTCGTGGAGGCGGGTGTCTTCGTCGAGTTCGGGGTGGAAGGTTACGCCGAGCTGGTTGCCCTGGCGCGCGGCGACGATACGGCCGTCGACTTTCGCTAAGGCCTTTGCGTCGCCGTGGACCTCGACGATGCGGGGCGCGCGGATAAACGTCAGCGGCACTTCACCGTCGATGCCAGCTACCTGCCCCTTGGTTCGAAAACTGCCGAGCTGCCTGCCGTAGGCATTGCGCTCAACGAGCACATCCATGGTTGCCAGGCGCGGCGTGCCCTTATCGTCATGGGCGGCAAGGTCGTGAGCCAGCAGAATCAGGCCGGCGCAGGTGCCCAGGACGGGCATGCCTTCAACAATGCGGGTGCGAAGCTCCTCGAGCATGCCCAACTCATCTAGCAGCTTCCCTTGAACGGTAGACTCGCCGCCGGGAAGTACCAGACGGTCAAAGTCCTGCTTTAAATCAGCCGCCTGCCTCAGCTCAATACAGCGCGCGCCCAGCTCGGATAGTCTTGCCTCGTGCTCGGCAAATGCGCCTTGGACCGCCAGCACGGCGACCGTTTGGTCTGCATAATCGCTCATGTGCGATCCTTTCTGCTGGACTAGCGCCCGCGCTCTTCCATGATAATCTCGATCTCGTCGGCGTTGATGCCCACCATGGCCTCGCCCAGGTCCTCTGAAAGCTCGGCAATGAGCTTGGCATCGGTGAAGTTTGCCACGGCCTTGACGATGGCGGCTGCGCGCTTGGCGGGGTCGCCGCTCTTAAAGATGCCCGAGCCGACAAACACGCCTTCGGCGCCCAGCTGCATCATTAGCGCGGCGTCGGCGGGGGTCGCTACGCCGCCGGCGGCAAAGTTCACGACGGGAAGCTTACCCGTGGCATGGACCTCGCGCACCAGCTCGACCGGAACCTGCAGTTGCTTGGCTGCCTCAAAGAGCTCGTCGTTGCGCAGGGCAACAACGTCACGGATCTGCTTTTGGATCTTGCGCATGTGACGCACGGCCTGAACGACGTCGCCCGTACCCGGCTCACCCTTGGTGCGAATCATCGTGGCGCCTTCGGCAACACGGCGCAGCGCCGCGCCCAGATCACGGGCGCCGCAGACAAACGGCACGTCAAACTGGGTCTTGTCGATGTGATAGACGTCATCGGCAGGGGAGAGAACCTCGGACTCATCGATGTAGTCGATCTCGATGGCCTGCAGGACCTGCGCCTCGACGATGTGACCGATGCGGCACTTGGCCATGACGGGGATGGAGACGGCCTCCTGGATGCCCTTGATCATCTTGGGGTCGCTCATGCGCGAGACGCCGCCTGCGGCACGGATGTCGGCCGGGATGCGCTCGAGGGCCATGCCGGCGCAGGCGCCTGCCTCCTCGGCGCTGCGTGCCTGCTCGGGCGTGGTAACGTCCATGATGCCGCCGCCCTTGAGCATCTGCGCGAGCTCGCGATTGAGTTTGCCGCGGTCGGCCTTGCTGTTCTGTTCTGCCATGGTTGCTCCCTTGGTTGGCATGTGCATTGCTTGACGGAACATCCTATC
>DAWBYD010000211.1:0-3449 GCA_052278285.1 Collinsella sp.
ACCAAGCACACGGCAAACACGCCGACGACGACCATCCCCCACACGAAGCAAGCGTGCAGAAATTCCTCGTCCTCAAACGCATGTATGTTGGAAATCTCATTCATAGCATCTTAGGATAGCGCCCCTGCCACGTACCCGTCCGCATGTGCGATAATGTCGAACGATATGCACGAATTGACCACCGCGTCGCCCGGCCTTGCGCCCGGCCGCGCTCTCACCATATGCGAAGGAGTCCCATGGCATCCAAATACTCCATGAACGACCGTCCCAGCTGGCCTCGCCGCGCCATCGTTACCGCCGGCGAGCCCTACGGCAACAAGGGCCTTCACTTTGGCCACGTCGGTGGCGTCTTTGTCCCGGCCGACTTCTTCGCCCGCTTCCTGCGCGACCGTCTGGGCCGCGAGAACGTCATCTTCACCTCGGGCACCGACTGCTATGGCTCGCCCATCATGGAGAGCTACCGCAAGCTCAAGGAGAACGAGGGCTACGACAAGTCCATCGCCGAGTATGTCGAGTCCAATCACTCCCGCCAGGCCGCGACCCTCAACAACTACAACATCAGCTGCGATATCTACGGCGGCTCGGGCCTTGAGCCGGCTGCGCAGATTCACAACGAGGTGACCGCCGAGATTATCGAGCGTCTGCACGAACAGGGCACCATCTCCAAGCGCTCCACGCTGCAGTTCTACGACGCCAAGGCCGGCACGTTCCTCAACGGCCGCCAGGTGATCGGCCGCTGCCCCATCCAGGGCTGCAAGTCCGAGAAGGCTTATGCCGACGAGTGCGACCTGGGTCACCAGTTTGAGCCCGAGGAGCTCATCGCGCCCAAAAGCCAGCTCACCGGCGAGGTGCCCGAGCTGCGCCCGGTCGACAACCTCTACTTCGACCTGCCGGCCTACCTCGACTTTATGAAAACCTATACCGCCAAGCTCGCCCAGAACCCGCAGGTTCGCTCCGTGGTCTCCAAGACCATGGAAGAGTGGCTGCTGCCGGCCCAGCTCTACATCCAGAACAAGTTCCGCGAGTCCTTCGATGCCGTCGAGGATCAGCTTCCCGAGCACACCGTGCTGGAGCCCGAGGGCAACAAGAGCAGCTTTACCGTCACCTTCCCCAGCTGGAAGGAGCGCGACGATGCCCACGCGGTGCTCGCCAACGGCGGCGTGCGCTTCCGCAGCGGCAAGGCGCTCGTACCCTTCCGCATCACCGGCAACATCGACTGGGGCGTTCCGGTGCCCGAGGTCGATGGCGTCTCCGACGTCACCTGCTGGTGCTGGCCCGAGAGCCTGTGGGCTCCCATCAGCTATACGCGCACCGTGCTCGCACGCGATGCCAAGGCCGCCGGCGTGACCGAGGGCGTCGCCGCCCAGGATGCCGCCCTCATGGGCGAGCCCGCCGCCGATTCCACGCAGGTCCCCGCGCCCACCTACCAGCACAGCTCGCTCGACTGGCGCGACTGGTGGTGCTCGGATGACGCACAGATCTACCAGTTCATTGGCCAGGACAACATCTACTTCTATTGCATCGCGCAGACCGCCATGTGGGAGGCCCTGGGTTGGAACCTCACGCAGAGCACCGTCAGCGCCTGCTACCACCTGCTCTACATGGGCAAAAAGGCAAGCTCGTCCTCGCAGACTCCTCCCCCGCCGGCAGACGACCTGCTCAACCACTACACCTGCGAGCAGATGCGCGCGCATTGGCTGTCGCTCGGCCTGTCCGAGAAGCCGGTGAGCTTTAGCCCCAAGGCATACGACACGCGCGTGACCGGCAAGGACAAGGACGGCAACGAGGTGCGCGCCTGCGACGACAAGCGCGTTATCGACCCCGCCCTTAAGGAGAGCGCGCTGCTGACCGGCGTGTTCAACCGCCTGGCCCGCAGCTGCTTCTACGGCGTCGCCGTCAAGGAGGGCGACGAGAGTCCCTATCGCAACGGTTGCATCCCCGCCGGTGCCGCTTCTGACACCGTGGTCGAAGCCGCCCAGCAGGCAGCCCTCGCCTTTGAGCAGGCCATGTACAAGTTCGAGCCGCACCGCGCGCTCGCTGTGTGCGACGACTACCTGCGCGCCGCCAACAAGCGCTGGAGCGATGCCTCCAAGGCCGCCAACAAGCTCGAGGGCGAGCCGGCCAACGCCGCCATGACGCAGGCCCTCGTCGACGCCTTTACCGAGCTGCGCGTAGCGACCGTGCTCATGCACGGCATCGTGCCGGCCGGCTGCGAGCTCATCTGCGAGTACTTCGACGTTGACCCGGTCGCCTTCTTTAGCTGGGATAACATCTTTGCCTCCACGGATGAGTTTGTGGAGAGCCTGGGCGAGAAGCCCGGCGAGCACCGCGTGAAGCCGCTGCCCCCGCGCTTCGACTTCTTTAGCAAGCACGAGAGCCAGTACTAAAGCACGCCAGCAGCGGCGTGCCCGGAAAGTAGTCAATTTGGGACGGGAAGGAAAGACGGATGTCCAAGCCGCGTCGTCGTAAGCAGAAAAAGCAGGTCAAGGCCGAGCTCAAGCTCAGGCAGTTTGCTGCTACCGAGCTTTCCGACCAGCTTGCCGCCCTTCCCTGCGCCGCCGACCTGCCGCGCTTTATGGTCGACACGGTCGCCGGCGCCTATGCGCCCGCCGATGCCAAGCTCATGATCGAGGGCTTCGGCGCCGCGGCCACACGCCCGGTCACGCTGCGCGCCAACACGCTCAAGGCGACCGCCGAGGACATCGCTGCGGCGCTCGATGCCGCCTGCATCGCCCACCAAACCGTTACCTGGTATCCGGACGCCTTTATCCTGCCCGAGGCCCAGGTTTCAGATCTGTGGGATCTCGACATCTACCGCGACGGCAAAATCTACCTGCAGAGCCTGTCATCCATGATGCCGCCGTTGGTCCTGGGCGCCCAGGCAGGCGAGGACATCCTGGACATGTGCGCAGCCCCCGGCGGCAAGACGACGCAGATCGCCGCCCTCACCCAGGGACAGGCGCACCTCACCGCCTGTGAGATGAGCATTCCCCGCGCCGAAAAGCTCGAGTCGAACCTCCATCGCCAGGGTGCCAAAAACGTGCCCGTCATGCGCATCGACGCACGCGAGCTCGACGAGTTCTTCCGCTTTGACCGCATCCTGCTCGACGCTCCCTGCACCGGCACGGGCACCGTCATCAGTGGCAACGAGAAAAGCCTGCGCGGCCTCACCGAGCAGTTGCTGAGCAAGTGCGCCCGCTCGCAGCGAGCACTTCTGGACCGCGCCATGGGGGCCCTCAAACCGGGCGGCACGCTCGTCTATTCGACTTGTTCGATCTTGCCGCAGGAAAACGAGGACGCCCTGCAAGAGGCCCTCGACAAGCATATGGACTGCGAGCTCATCCCCCTCGACGGCACGCCAAGCGAAAGTGAAGCACGACGCACCCAGGAAGCTGGTGAGGAGCCGCGCATCGAGTCCAACGCTCTGACCGCAGCCATTGCCGCGGGTC
>DAWBYD010000212.1:0-2363 GCA_052278285.1 Collinsella sp.
AAACGAAAGGGCGCTGACCTTCTGGTCGCGCCCTTGAAGTTGAACGTCAGATTGTCCAAATGCGGCCCGCGCAGCGTCGAGCTGTTACGGCGTTTGGTAAAACGCCGTAACTACTCCCGAGCTCCGTACTGCTCGTAGTAGGCATCGATAGCGGTCTTGAGCTCGTCGTCGATGACAACCTTGCCGTCGATCTCGTGGTTGTAGAGAGTCTCGACGACCTCGGCCATGGAAACGATGCTCGCGACGGGAAAACCGTACTTGGCTTCGATCTCCTTCTGCGCGGTGGTCACGCCGCCCTTGCCGACCTCCATGCGGTTGAGGGACACGATCAGGCCCTTGATTTCGACGTCGGCGGCAGCCTTGACCTTGGGATAGGTCTCATCGATGGACTTGCCGCTGGTGGTGACGTCCTCGACCATGACCACGCGGTCGCCGTCCTGGGGCTCGTAGCCCAGCAGGTTGCCCTTGTCGGCGCCGTGGTCCTTGGCCTCCTTGCGGTCGCAGCAGTACTTGACCTCCTTGCCGTACAGCTCGTGGTAGGCAATCGCGGTCACGACGGCCAGCGGAATACCCTTGTAGGCCGGTCCAAACAGGACATCAAAGTCGTCGCCAAAGTTATCGTGGATGGCCTGGGCGTAATACTCGCCCAGCTTCTTGAGCTGATAGCCCGTCACATAAGCGCCGGCGTTCATAAAGAACGGGGACTGACGGCCGCTCTTGAGCGTAAAGCTGCCGAACTTAAGAACGTCGGACTCGACCATGAACTTGATGAACTCTTGCTTGTAAGCCTCCATGCGGGCTCCTCTCGTAATCGCGTACGTGCTTCCAGTTTAGCGCAGGCGAAGCGTCGATGCGGGCGCGCTTTGAGGCCACGGCATTCTGTAAAGGCTTTGTCAGGGGCAACGGTTTTCCGAACAATGGGGGTTGACATGTCAAACCCCCTCATCAAGAATACGGGCGGATTGAAACGGGTACGAGATACCCAAAGCGCGCCGCGCCCGTCCATAAGGAGGTGTGCCATGGAAGGCAGTCATAGTCGAAAAACCTGCATGTCGCCCTCGGCACGCCGCGAGGACTCCGTATTCGCATAAGCGCCACCAACCGATTGTCAAAACCACCACAAAGGTGCCTGTCCCCTTTGTGGTGGTTCGTGAGCATGACGTGAGCGACAGCTAGGTTTTTTGCAACTCAATACGACACGTACGCTAACTCCCTTCAACAAGGAGGACCCTATGCTGATGCTCAAAACCGCCACGGTACTCGAAGCTATCTCCAAGCGCCGCCGCACGGCGCGCCCTGCCGCTCATACCGGCCTGTCCAAGAACACCATATTCGTCACCACCCATAGTGCCGATGACGCTCTCGTACTGCTTGACGCCACGGCAAACGGCCTCACCGCCGAGCAGGCAGCCGAGCGCCTGGACGCCTCCGGCCCCAACACCATCGAGGCAACGACCAAAACGCTCGCCCGCCGCGTCGCCGACGCGTTCATCGATCCCTTCGCCGGTATCCTCGCCGCGCTCGCGCTGGTCTCGCTCTACATCGACGTGCTCGCCGTGCCCGAGCCGCAGCGCGACCCCTCCACGGTCATCGTCATCGGCATCATGCTGCTGGTATCGGGCGGCATGAAGTTTATCCAGGAAGCCCGCAGCGGCAATGCGGCAGAGGCTCTCAAGGACCTGGTGTCCAACACTTGCACCGCCCTGCGTGACGGTGAGCGCCTCGAGATCCCCTTCGACGAGCTCGTTCCCGGCGATGTAATCCGCCTCTCTGCCGGCGATATGGTGCCGGCCGACGCCCGCATCATCACCGCGCGCGACCTGTTTGTGATCGAGTCCGCGCTCACCGGCGAGAGCGAGGCCGTCGAGAAGACCGCTGCCATCACCGTCGTCGATGGTGCCGGCGGCTCTGCGCTGCCGCTCTCTGCCTGCAAGAACATCGTCTTTACCGGCACCTCCGTGCAAAACGGCACCGCCATGGCGCTTGTCGTTGCCACCGGCTCGGACACCTACCTGGGCAGCATCGCCAAAATGCTCAACGGGCGCGGCGAGAAGAGCGCGTTTGACCGCGGCGTCTCGAGCGTCTCCATGTTGCTCGTACGCCTCATGCTCGTTATGGCGCCGGCCGTCTTTGCCATCAACGCCGCCACCAAGGGCAACGTCATCGACGCGCTGCTGTTCGCCACGCGCGTGGCCGTGGGCATCACGCCGCAGATGCTTCCCGTCATCGTGACCACGAGCCTGTCGCAGGGCGCCAAGGACCTCGCCCGTCGCCAGGTTATCGTCAAGGAGCTGCCGGCGATCCAAAACCTGGGTGCCATGGACGTCCTGTGCTGCGACAAGACCTGCACCCTCACCGACGAC
>DAWBYD010000213.1:0-5190 GCA_052278285.1 Collinsella sp.
CCCTCCACCCCCCCCCCCTACTCCACCTTATCCTGTGGTTTTTACTTGTTCTCTTCGCTGCGCTTCCCCATCAAAACTCCCCCCTTCCCCCCCCGCAACTGCGTTGGGGATGTGGGTGTTGGGCGGCTGTCTTCGGGCTGGCTAGTCCTGGGCTTTGATGCTCGGCAGGAGAATCTGGGCGAGGTAGTCGGTCTCGAGTTTGGCGGCGGCGTCGGCCTTGCCGTCTTTGCCGACCAGCACGTTCTTGATCTGGCTATAGGTATAGCGGTTGCCGGTCGTAAGCTCGACAAGCTCAATGGCCGTGTCCATGGGGTAGGTTGACACGGGGTTCTGCGTCTGTCCGTTGATGGTCTGGGGCACCACGTACGG
The DNA here is from genome assembly GCA_052278285.1 of Collinsella sp. Lineage (GTDB taxonomy): Bacteria > Actinomycetota > Coriobacteriia > Coriobacteriales > Coriobacteriaceae > Collinsella. Next base: position 370 of record DAWBYD010000213.1, read on the forward strand.
ATAGACGGGGCCGCTGGCGTAGACGGTATAACCGTTGCCTAGATTGGCCGCGCCCAAAACCGTATCGCCTTCATCGGGCGTAAAGCTCTCGCCCTCGCGCACCGCGACGAGCGTCACGAGCGGCGTATTGGCGTCGTCGCCCAGATAGATGCATAGCGTGCTTCCGTTTTGCCAAGTTGCGACCTTGCCGTACCACTCGACGGGAATATCGAGCTGGTAGAGGTCGGTTGCCTTGTGGCGAGCGTCAGCATCACGGGACGCCTGTGCCTTTTGCGCGCTCACGGCATTGACGGCGGCGTCGCGCCGCGCGGTTGCTGCCTGCTGGAGCACTTTGGCAGCCGCGGCGGAGCTCGCACCGCCCTCCTCGGCATACTTGGCGGCGGCATCGATCTGGTCGTCAGTCACCGTGTCGGCCGAAGGCACCCTGAGCTTAAAGGTGGCCTGGGCACTTAAATCCTGTCCATCGCTCTTAACGGTGACCTGCGTCTTGGTGGTCGGGACGGTATAGATGGTGCCGTCGGCCGCGATGGGGGAGGCAGCGATGGAGAGCGTGTAATCGCCGGGCAGCAGTTTGATGCCGCGGCCGTGCTCGTCAACATAGAGCGTTTCGCTCACGGAGGAGCCGTCAGAATCCTGACCGCTCACCTGTACGGGAATCTTGGAGCCAGTGGAACAGTCGAGGCCCGCGGCATGCATGCCAATCTGCACCGACATCATCGTGTGGGCATTGGCGGCGACAGCGGCAGCCTGCTCTTGCTGATATCCGTTCCAGGCAGCATAGCCTGCACCGCCGGCGACGAGCGCGACGGCCACGACACCGGCGACCATCAGATTGCGGCGCTTGGGCGACATCTTGCGATGGCGGACCTCGGCCTCGCGTGCCGAGGGAACGGACGGCAGGGGTATATCGCCCATGGCGATGGTCTCGTCCACGGCTGGTGCGGAACCCAGGCCAGGAAGCTCGCGAGTCAGCGAATCCTCGGCCGGCAAGCTGTCGAGCAAGACGGTTTCCTCGCCCGTGTCGGATTCGGGCTGGTTGCCGGCCTCGCTTTCGGTGCCTTCGTGATCTGCCTCATCCTCGGCAGGCTCAACGTCGCCTGCATCCTGATTATCGGATTGCGCCTCGGTTTCCGGCTCATCCTGCACATCAACGCCCGAATCGTCAAACGCAATCTCATCGAGTGAAATCCGGTCTAAGCTCTCCAAGGCCTCAGCGCAAGCTTCTGCATCTTGGGCCGCATCCTCTTGGCCCATCGTCTCATCATTCATACATCCCCCAAGCTCAATATCGGGACAACACTGTACCCAAAAATGGAGCCATATAAAGCGCGTGCGAAATATAAGATCCGATTTAACCTGAGCGCATCGTTCGGCCGCATCCTCGCGGCGGCAAAAGGCCCCCGGAACGCGAACGAATCACATTCCGGGGGCTCTACAATGCGTTGAGTTGCGCGGAGCCGGCTATGCTGCTTCGTGCTCAAGCGATGTCTGCGCCGGGCGCGTTACTCGGCGTGTGCGTAATCCACCTTGGCGCGGCGAGCGGTAGCCTTCTCCCAATCGCTGGTGCCCTCAAAGACATCCTGCTTGTAGGGATTGCGGCCGAGCTTCTTGGCGCGGTAGGCGATGTAGATGATCGCGGCGACGTTGGCGACCAGTGCGGCGATCGAGACCGCGGTAGCGGCGCCGGGGTCGAGCGTGGAGTGGGTCACAAAGATGGACTCCTCCTGGAAGTAGGGGAATACCTGGGCAAACATGCACCAAATAGCCAGCGTAAAGGCGCGGTTCTGGATCCAGCCGCCCTTGTTCCAGATAAAGGCGGCGACGGTGGGCGCCAGCAGCAGCGCAAAGCCGCAGAACCAGGAGTGGGTGGGCAGGCAGTTGTAGGTGTAGCAGAAGTTCCAGATATCGTAGGCGATGATGTAGACCCAGGTCATGTCGGGCCACAGCATATCGGTCTGATCCTCGGAGGCGTAGACGCTCCACCAACCGGTCATGCAGAAGATGTTGATGAGACCGGCGATGCCGTTGAACACGTTGTTCCAGCCGGCCAGCTGCGTAGCACCTTCGGAGGTGACCCAGGTGGACTCGCCCAGGACAAAGAAGTGATAGGCGCTCTCAAAGTCGGATACGACGGCGATCATGATGTTGATGGCGACGATCACAAACGGCCATGCGCGGAACCAATGCGCCTTGCCGATCTTTCCCCACTGGTACTTAATGGCAATGAAGCCCCAGCAACCGGCGAGCGCCGCGTATACCTTGGCGTAGTGGAACCAGCTGTTCTGGTACACATGGGTGGGGTTGGTGAGCGCCCACTCGGCGCCTTGCGAAACGCCCACGGCGATGGCGACGCAGTAGATGGTCATGGCCAGCGGAGCCACGCCAAAGATGATTGCCGCGCCCAGCTTGGTGCGGCGGCCGACTTCGTTGAGCACGATCAGGCCAATAAAGACCATGGCCCAGCCGGCCCAGTGGATAAGGGTATCGCTACCCCAAACATCGAACAGCATGCTGCTCTCCTTTCACACGCCCGCGGCCCCTCTTCTGATCGCGGGCAGTTTGGCCAAATGTCGTCAGTTCTGGGGCTTGCGCTCCGGATACTTGGCGGTATAGCCCTCGATGTGGAGTGTCGAGGCGATGATTTCCTTGACCGTTTCGTCGGGCACATCGGGGTGCGTGCGGATATACATCAAAAGGCCCATGATGAGGGTGTAGAACGTCTCGTAGACATGGTCGATGCGTAGCTCATGATGGGCGACAAAATCCACTACGGTGGTGTCGCAGATATACTGCGCCACGCGCTGGACCACGTTGTGCAAAAAGCCGCCGTAGAGCGCGCCGCTGCTCGAGGTAAGCGTGCTCGGCAGCTCGTGGCCGCTGGCGACCAGGCGCTTAAAGAGCGGGGCGACGGTGTCGAGCGCGCCCTCGATATCACCGACGGTGCGGTCGGCGTTCCACCGCTCGAGTTCGGAGATAAAGTCGTCGATCGCCTCGTCCATAACAGCGGTGACGGCGGCGTCCATGTCGGCGAAGTAGTGGTAGAACAATGAACGCGTGCAGCCGGCTCGCTTGGTCACGGCCGATACCGATAGGTGGGACACGCCCAGCTCGGAGCTTACGGTGCGCACGGCATCGAGGATCTCGCGACGGCGTTCGTCGCCCGTCAGGCGCTTTGCCGCGCTATCGGATGCGGGGACGGCATCGACCACAGAGGTACCTGCTGTGTTATTGCCCATGTTTTGCCGCCTTTCATCCTCTTTTGCCTGACCGTTCGCCTAACAGTCTTGAATATTGTTGACGGTTCGTCAATACTATTTTTGACACAATGTCAACAATGGCGGGTGAACGGCATGGGGGCATGCCCGGCCTGCAAAAAAAGAGGGGCGCTGCGGTCCCGCCGGGCTGCGGCAAGAGAAGGGACAACCATGATTCTCAACGGACCGGGGATTAGTTACACCGAGCCCGACATCGGTTCGGAGTTCGTGCCGCCGCTGCCGGAGCATCCGCGCGAGGCCATCGTCAAGCTGTGCGAGCACTGCACCAACCGTCTGCTGCATCGCGACGAGCTGCTGGGCTACGAGTACTGGTCGTTTGCCGAGGCCGCAACCGACGAGCAGGCCGAAGTGCTCTGCAAGATGAAGATGCGCCGTCCCTATACGCTGCCCGAGATGGTCAAGCTCACCGGCATGCCCGAAGCCGATATCGAGAAGATGCTCGACGACATGAGCTACACGGGTCTGCTCGAGTACAACTGGGAAAACCCCGAGCGCGCCAAGCAATGGGTGTTGCCCATGCTGGTGCCGGGTTCTGCCGAGTTCCTCAACATGCGCGTGAGCCAGCTCGAGGAGCACCCGGTCTATGCCAAGTTCTTTGAGCAGGCGTCCAAGGGACCGCTGTCCAAGGCCACGCCGATGGTGCCGCCCGGAGGCGCCGGCATCGGCATGCACGTCATTCCGGTCGAGAAGGCCATCGACGCCGCGAGCACCTCGGTGCCGATCGAGCATATCGAGCATTGGCTCGACAAATACGATGGCAAATATGCCGCCAGCACCTGCAGCTGCCGCGCGAGCCGTCGCGTGATGGGTGAGGGCTGCGCCGACGACCCGGCCGATTGGTGCATCGCCGTGGGCGATATGGCCGACTACGTGGTTGAGACCGATCGTGGCCATTACGTGACCCGCGACGAGGTTTACGACATCTTGCGCCAGGCCGAGGACAACGGCTTTGTGCACCAGATCACTAATATCGACGGCGAGAACAAGATCTTCGCCATCTGCAACTGCAACGTCAACGTGTGCTACGCCCTGCGCACCTCGCAGCTGTTCAACACGCCCAACCTGTCGCGCTCGGCCTATGTCGCTAAGGTCGAGAAGGACAAGTGCGTGGCCTGCGGTCGCTGCGTCGAGGTGTGTCCGGCCGGCGCCGCCAAGCTGGGCCAGAAGCTCTGCAGCAAAAAGGCCGGCGGACAGGTGCCCGAGTATCCGCGCCAGGAGCTGCCCGATGCCACCAAGTGGGACCACACCAAGTGGTCGCCCAACTACCGCAACGACAACCGCATCGAGACGCATGAGTCCGGCACCGCTCCCTGCAAGACGGCCTGCCCCGCGCACGTTGCCGTTCAGGGCTATTTGAAGCTCGCGGCTCAGGGTCGCTATGACGAGGCGCTGGCACTCATTAAGCGCGAGAACCCGCTGCCCGCTATCTGCGGCCGTGTGTGCACCCGCCGCTGCGAGGCCGCCTGCCCCCGCGGCCGTGTGGACGCCGCCGTGGCCATCGCCGAGGTCAAGAAGTTCCTCGCCCAGCGCGATCTGGATGCCGCGC
>DAWBYD010000214.1:0-2720 GCA_052278285.1 Collinsella sp.
CCATGGGGTCAACGCCGTTGCCCTTGGACTTGGACATGCGGCTGCCGTCCTTGGCAAGGATCGTCGGGTAGATGACGACGTCCTTAAACGGCACCTCGTCCAGGAAGTACAGCGAGCTCATGACCATGCGGGCGACCCACAGCGCGATGATGTCGCGCGCGGTGACGAGCGCCGTCGTGGGATGATGGCCCTCGAGCAGCTCCGGCTTTTGCGGCCAGCCCTGCGTGGCGAAGGTCCACAGCTGCGAGCTGAACCAGGTGTCCAGCACGTTCTCGTCCTGATGCACGTGATGACCGCCGCACTTGGGGCACACATCGGTGTCCTCGGTAAGGGCGTCCTCCCAGCCGCAGTCCTCGCAGTAGAACACGGGAATGCGGTGGCCCCACCACAGCTGGCGGCTAATACACCAGTCCTTGAGATTCTCCATCCAAGTGGTGTAGGTCTGCGTCCAGCGCGCGGGGTGGAAGGTGACCTTACCGGAGTTGACGGCGTCGAGCGCCGGCCCCTTGAGCTTGTCGACGGCCACGAACCACTGCTCGGACAGCCACGGCTCAAGCGCGGCGTCGCAACGGTAGCAGTGCATGACGGAGTGGTCGTGCTCCTCGACGTGATCGAGTAGGCCGTGCTCGTCGAACCACTTGATGACCGCCTCGCGGCACTCCTCGCGGGTCATGCCGGTGAACTCGCCATAGCCCTCGACGACCACCGCGTGCTCGTCGAAGATATTGATCTGCGGAAGGTCGTGGGCCTGACCCATGGCGTAATCGTTGGGGTCGTGGGCCGGAGTAACCTTAACGAAGCCGGAACCGAAGTTGGCGTCGACATGCCAATCCTCAAAGATGGGAATCTCGCGATCGACGATGGGGAGCTTGACGGTCTTACCCACGAAGGCGGCCTTCTCGGGATCCTTCGGGGAAACGGCGACGCCCGTGTCGCCGAGCATGGTCTCGGGGCGCGTGGTGGCGACGACGATGTAGTCCTGGCCGTTGACCGGCTCGGTCAGCGGGTAGCGCAGGTGCCACAGATGGCCCTTCTCGTCCTTGTACTCGGCCTCGTCGTCCGAGATGGCAGTGGTGCAGTTGGGGCACCAGTTGACGATGCGCTTGCCGCGGTAGATCAGACCGTCGTGGTACCAGTCGCAGAAGACCTTGCGCACGGCCTGCGCGTAGTCCTCGTCCATGGTAAAGCGCTCGTTATCGAAGTCAACGGAGCAGCCCATACGCTTGATCTGCTCGACGATGATGCCGCCGTACTCGTGGGTCCAATCCCAGCAAGCGTCGACAAACTTGTCGCGACCGATCTCCAGGCGGCTAATGCCCTCGCTCTTGAGTTTCTTGTCGACCTTGGTCTGCGTAGCGATACCGGCGTGATCGGTGCCCAGCACCCAGCGCGTGGACTTGCCGCGCATGCGGGCCATGCGGATGATGGCGTCCTGGATGGAGTCGTCGGTGGCGTGGCCCATGTGGAGCTTGCCGGTCACGTTGGGAGGCGGAATGGTGACGGTGCAGTCGCCCACGCCCTCGCGGCGCTTGTAGTAGCCGCCGTCGAGCCACTTCTGCAGGATCGCCGGCTCGTTGGTCGACGGATCGTAGTTCTTGGGCATCTCTTCCATATATCTCTCCCTGTCCCGCCGGGGAGGAATGTAGGCCCGATTTTCGCTCGGTCAGGTCCTGGGCTCGCTCGAAGACCACATTAAGTGGTCTTCGGCTCGTGCGGAATCTACGAAAATCGGGCCTACATTCCTCCCCTTAGGTATCGATTACTTCAGTCTGAATTGACTTTGCCGAGGCCTAAACAAACACACAGAATAGCACAGGTAGTTGGGGTTATTGCGTATATATAAAATAGCCTCCGACCGCGGGTGGTCGGAGGCTATTTGCAAACACGCTTTAGGCTGGTTTAGCCGTAGATGCGCTGGGGCTGCTCTTCGCCCTTTACGGAAGCTTCGGTCACGACGACCTTGGAAACACCCTCCTCGCTGGGGAGGTCGAACATCGTCTGCTGCAGCACGTCCTCGCAGATGGAGCGCAGGCCGCGGGCGCCGGTCTTGCGGGCAAGCGCCATGCGTGCGATCTCGTGCAGGGCGGCGTCCTCAAACTCAAGCTCAACGTCCTCGAGCTGGAACATCTTGCGGTACTGACGCACCACGGCGTTCTTGGGCTCGGTCAGAATCGACACCAGATCGTCCTCGTCGAGCGCCTGCGTCTGGGTTACGACAGGCGTGCGGCCCACGAACTCGGGAATCATGCCAAAGGCATTGAGGTCCTGCGGAAGCACCTGGCGCAGCAGGTCGTTCTCGTCGACCGAGGTGGGGCCGGCGATCTCGGAGTTAAAGCCCACACCCTTGTTGCCCACGCGATCGGCGATGATCTTGTCCAGCCCCACAAAGGCACCGCCGCAGATAAACAGGATGTTGGTCGTATCGATCTGCAGCAGCTCCTGCTGGGGATGCTTGCGGCCGCCGGTGGGCGGAACGCTTGCCACCGTACCTTCAAGAATCTTAAGCAGCGCCTGCTGAACGCCCTCGCCCGAAACATCGCGGGTGATGGAGAGGTTCTCGGCCTTGCGGGCGATCTTGTCGATCTCGTCCACGTAGATAATGCCGACCTGCGCGCGCTCAATATCGCCATCGGCGGCATTGATGAGCTTGAGCAGGATGTTCTCCACATCCTCGCCCACGTACCCGGCCTCGGTGAGCGCGGTGGCGTCGGCGATGGCAA
>DAWBYD010000215.1:0-4223 GCA_052278285.1 Collinsella sp.
CCTCGGCCGCGCGTGATGAAGCCGACGATATCGTCGCCCGTCACCGGATTGCAGCAATGCGCCAGACGGACCAGCAGACCGCTGTTGCTCTCGCCCTTGACGATAATGCCGTTGCTCGCGCTCTTGCCGCGCTTTTGCGGCTTGCGGTTGGAGCCGCGGGCAGGCTGCTTGACGACCTCGGCGATAGCCTCGGCCTTGGTGAGCTGTTCCTCGGGCTTGGGGTCCAAGATTTGCTCGACCTTATTGCCCACAGCGCGCGGGGCGACCTTGCCCGCGCCAACGGCTGCAAAAAGGTCCTCGAGCTGCTTGAAGTTAAACTGCTCCGCCACGGCGTTGAGCGCACGCGTGGATCGCGGCGTAGAGATGCCATACCCGCGCTTGCGCAGGTCCTTAGCCAGTATATCGCGGCCGGCAGCAGCGTCATCGTCTTTGGTCGCGGCGGCGAAGTAACGGCGAATCTTTGACTTGGCCGAAGGCGTCTTGACGATCTTGAGCCAATCGCGCGACGGCTTAGAGCTCTTGTTGGTCAGGATCTCGACACGGTCACCCGTCTTGATCTCGTGCGTGAGCGGCGCCACCGCACCGTTGATCTTGGCGCCGACACAGTGGTTACCGACCTCGGTATGAACGGCGTAGGCAAAGTCGAGCGGTGTAGAGCCGGCACGAAGCGCCATGACCTCGCCCTTGGGCGTAAAGACAAAAATCTCCTGGTCAAACAAGTCGACCTTCAGCGAGTGCAAGTATTCCTTGGCATCGGTGATCTCGTCAGACGCCGCCCAATCGAGTGAATGCTTAAGCCAGTTAATCTGGTCGTCTAGACGCTGGGCATCATTGGTCTTAGACGCAGACGATCCGCCCGACTTCTTATAGAGCCAGTGGGCGGCAATGCCGTACTCGGCCTGCTCGTGCATCTCATAGGTTCGAATCTGAATCTCGAGCGGGCGGGCCGTGGGGCCGATAACCGTCGTATGGAGCGACTGGTAGTTATTGACCTTGGGCATGGCGATATAGTCTTTAAAGCGACCGGGCATGGGATGCCACAAGGTATGCACGGCACCAAGCGTGGAATAGCAATCGCGCACCGAATGAGTGATGACGCGCAGCGCCACCAGGTCGTAAATCTCGGAGAACTCCTTGCCCTTGCGCTTCATCTTTTGATAGATGGACCAATAGTGCTTGGAACGACCGTTGATCTGAAAGCCCTCAAGACCAATGCGATTGAGCTCATCGGTGAGCGTCTTGATGGTCTCGGCCAGATAACGCTCGCGAACCTCGCGCGACTCGGCTACCATGCGCGCGATGCGCTGGTAGGCATCGGGCTCCAAGTAGAAGAAGGACAGGTCCTCGAGCTCCCACTTGATAGAGCTCATGCCCAGGCGGTCGGCCAGAGGCGCGTATACGTCCATGGTCTCGCGCGCCTTAAACAGACGGCGGTCCTCGCGCAGGGCGGCAAGCGTGCGCATGTTATGCAGGCGGTCGGCGAGTTTGACGATGATGACGCGGATGTCCTTGGACATGGCAAGGAACATCTTGCGCAGCGTGAGGGCCTGCTTCTCGTCCATGCTGTCGACTTCGATGTTGGTGAGCTTGGTCACGCCATCGACGAGCTCGGCCACCGTATCGCCAAACAGGCCGGAAACATCGGTAAGCGAGGTCTCGGTATCCTCGACGGTATCGTGCAACAGCGCGGCGCACACCACATCGCAGTCCATCTTGAGGTCGGCCAGAATGATAGCTACCTCGACGGGATGGTTAATGTACATCTCGCCCGAGCGCCGCTTTTGGTTGCAGTGCTTCTCGGCAGCAAAGCAGTAGGCCTGCTCCACCTTGGAGAAGTCGTCCGCGTTCATATATTTGAGGCACAGACGCTCCAGCTTGTCGTAGCTATCCGCCATAATCTCGGGCGGCAGCTCATCGGCATGCTTATAGTGCTCCATCTCCGAAAACGGCTGGAGGGTGGAATCATGGGCGGTACGGGCTGCGGCGTCCATCGAGGTCCCCTTCCCCTAGGCCCGCGGTACGATCGGGCGGTTAACTTTGGCTAGCATATCAGAAGCGCACGAATCGAGTGCCCAACTCCGAAAAGCCGTGAACTCCATGCGCGAGCGCAAGCCCTCCAAATAGCGAATTGACCTGCTTAATTGCACGCGACCGGGGTTTTCCGCCATCGCGATGCGACGCGTATCGTCAAACCCCGAAACGCGGCAGAAACCGAGTTCTTCGAAGATTCCCAGGCCGCTTTCCACCGAGCGCTCGTCGACCGGCGTGCGGGCATCGATGGCAAGACACATCTGCGCAATGTCGATATCGCTTGCGCAGAATGAATCGTCCCCCGTCTTGCCACGGTTGGAGCGCCACATGGTCTGCAGCGCTCGATAGAGCGTGACAAGCTCATCGCGCTCGGGCGCGTAACAATCGAGCAGGCGCTCATTAATACGAGCGTCACGCGACGAATAGAGCAGGTGAATCACGGCGGGCTGTCCATCGCGGCCGGCACGGCCGCTCATCTGGTTAAACTCAATCGCGCCAAACGGCATGTGGTAGAGCACGACATGACGGATATCGGGCAGGTTGACGCCCTCACCGAAGGCCGAGGTTGAAACGATGCAGCTGAGACTTCCGTCTCTAAAGGCTTCCTCAACACGGCGGCGATCGGAGCGCGCAAGCCCGGCGTTATAGACCGCGATCTGGGTCGCACAGTCGGGCACGCGTTTGCGCAACGTCTTGGCAAGCGCCACGGACTGGTCGCGTGAGTTCACATAGATAACGGTCTTCTCCCCCGTCGCCACGATCGACACCAGGCGATTTTCGCGGCTCGCAAGGTCTCGGTCATCCTCGAGCTGCAAGTTCTCGCGCACCGTCTCGTCAACCACCGTGCGGGTAATCGGTAGCACGCGGGCGAGCTCGGCCACAACCGGAGCCGTTGCGGTGGCAGTCGCGGCCATGACAACGGGGTTGCCCAGGGCCTTGAGAATATCGGGCATGTCGAGGTATGCGCTCCGGTCACCGCCCTTGGCAAGGCCGGCATGGTGTGCCTCATCGATAACGACAAAGCCGATACGTCCAGAACGCGCAAAGCGATCGCGATGGATGGAAAGGAACTCAGGCGTCGTGAGAACGATGCCGGTGCGACCCGAAGCCAGGCCGGCAAACACGTCATCGCGCGCGGCTTCCACGGTCTCGCCGGTCAGCACGCCTACGCCAATGCCGAGCGCGGCCATCGTCGACGAGAGGTGATAGGCCTGGTCGGCAACGAGCGCGCGCAGCGGATAGACAAAGATACTCGCACGCCCGCGAAGAACCGCCTCGCGCGCGGCATGCACATGGAAGATAAGAGACTTGCCGCGCCCCGTTCCCATAACGGCCAGAACACTTTGGTGATCGGCCAGGGCATCGAGCGCCTCGACCTGCGCGCGGTGCGGCTGGTTCGATCCGATAAAGCTGTGAATGAGTGAGCGCGTGAGCTCGGTATAGGAAAGCTGGGCAAGCGTCTCGCGTTTACGCGACTCCAGGCGCAGTCCAGAATCCGCCGGTTGTACGCCGCGGCGAAGCTCACATGCCGGGTCGTCAACGCTGGGCGCCGTGGTATCGCGGACCAAGACATCCTTAATCATGAGCTTTGGCTTTACGCGACCTTGCCAATGCTCGGCAACGGCCTCGAACACCAAGTCGACAGCGCTGTCGCAATTGATAAGCCTATCGATCTGCGGCACACGAAACATGATGGCCGGCACGCTCGCGGCGCCATCCGTCGCCACGAAGCGCATATGCTCGCCGGTCTTGCCCACCACGGCGCGATCGCACATCGTCACGCCCTCGGCAGCCAGCAGCGGCACCTTATTACCCTGGCCAAACGGCTCAAGGCGGGAAATCTGCTCGATGGTCTCGATATTCAATTCGGAAAGGTCAACCGTGGCGGCAACCTCGTCGGTGTCCTCAAAGTCCTCGGCGGGAAGCTCGGACAACACGGCGGAAAGGCGACGACGAAACTCATCGAGCTTAGACGCCTCGATGGTCACGCCCACCGCACCGGCATGTCCGCCGCGGCGAATCAGCAGGTCGGAGCAGCGCTCGACGGCTTCGAACAGGTTGACCTTGCCCACCGAGCGACCCGAGCCACGTGCTATACCGTCCTCGATAGAGAAGAGCAACGCCGGCACGTGATATCGGTTGGTAAGGCGGCTCGCCACGATGCCTTTAACGCCCTCGTGCCAGCCCTCGCC
>DAWBYD010000216.1:0-6641 GCA_052278285.1 Collinsella sp.
ACACCGCTGGTCACGGCACTTAGGCCGGCAAGCTCCAACGACTTGATCAGGCCAAAGTTGCTGGCAATCGTCGGAACCACGGTACCGCCCGAAAGGCGACCGTGCTTGTTCAGATACACGCCGCACACGTACAGGATCTGGTCGCCGTCTACCACGCGACCGCGCTCATCCACGGCCAGGCAGCGGTCGGCATCGCCGTCGTAGGCAAAGCCCACGTCCAGCCCCTGCTCCACCACGTGGCGCTGCAGGCGCTCCATATGCGTGGAGCCACAGTCGACGTTGATGTTAAAGCCATCGGGCGCGGCGTTGATCACGCGCACGTCGGCGCCCAGTGCGTCGAACACCGGCTTGGCCACCGAGGATGCCGAGCCGTTGGCGCAGTCGATACCGATCTTGACGCCCTGCAGCGAAAAGTTCGCGCTGGCGATGAGCGAAGCAATGTAGCGGTTGCGACCCTGCATGTAGTCCACCGTGGCGCCGATGTGGTTGCCCGTTGCCAGCGGCACCTCGCTCTTGCCATCGATATAGTCCTCGATGAGCTCCAGTACGTCCTCGTCCATCTTAAAGCCGTCGCTGTTGACTAGCTTAATGCCGTTATCGCAAAACGGGTTGTGGCTCGCGCTGATCATGATGCCGCAATCGAAGCAGCCTTCCACAGTCTGATGCGCTACGCCCGGCGTCGGGATCACATGCAGCATATAGGCGTCCGCACCGCTCGCGACCAGGCCGCTCACCAGCGCCGCCTCAAACATATAACTCGAGCGACGCGTGTCCTTGCCCACGATCACGCGTGCCTTGCGCTCGCGGTTGGCGCCGTAATACCAGCCCACAAAACGGCCAATCTTATAAGCGTGCTCTACCGTCAGCCCAACGTTGGCCTCACCGCGAAAGCCGTCGGTGCCAAAGTACTTCATGCGCTCTCCTTACAAAATAGGGGCGAACAGATTGCCTGTCCGCCCCAAAATGGTACTCGATTATCTGCGCTACCAGAAAAACCCTACGCCGACGCGCTGTCGCGAGCCGCCTGGCATGTAGGAGTCTGACGCAGCGTAAGCGGCTTGTCCCCCGCCTCGGCCGACGTGGTCAGCGTATACGTGATCGTCGTCGTCTCGCCAGCATGCAGGTCAACGGTGCCCGAATAGAAGGGGATTCCATGCCACGTAGCGGCGCCAAGACCAAACTGTGTGCCTTCAACCGTAAGGTCACTGATGTTGCCGCCCGTCGGGGCAAACAACGAGACATTCAGGCGTTCGTCGTCACGCGCGGCATCGGGTGCGCTCGCCGCAACGTAGTCGGGCAGCTTGCCTGCCTCCTCCTGCGTCATGATGTTCGTCAGAGTAACGGTGATGCGATACGAGCACGTGCCGTCGCCGTTCTTGATGCCCTGGCCAATCTGCGTGTCGGCGTTCAGATACCAGTCGAGCTTGGAGAAGCTCAGGTTGTTAAAGTAAACGCCGGCAACGGGATCGGCACTCGGATCATCCGGATCGGGCAGCGAAGCGTCAATGCCCGTCTCTTTGATGGCATTCTGCTCATCATCGTTTCTCATCCAAGCGATCAGGCGGCCCTCTTCGGCACCGCGCTCAACGGCGCTGACAAGCTTCGTAACATCGACATCGCCGATACCGCCAAGGATCTTGTCGAAGGCAGCGCTGGCGACGGATGCAAAGATGCCGTCAGACTCCTCGACCGGATAGTTCCAGTACACATCGTGCATGAGGACCTTTGCGGCGTTGGTGCCGTCGACAACCGTTCCGTCGGGCAGTGACACGTTACCGACCAGGCCCAGCAGATACTGCAGGAACACCGGGTCGATACCGATGACGCCATCAACGTCCTGTCCATACTGGGACTTCCACAGCGCGGCGACACGCTGCGAGTTGCGGGGCCAATCAGGCGAATAGGTATTGCCCGAGTTGTACAGGTTACTGTGGTTGCCGAACAGCGCCTCATCCTCTTCGTCGACGCTCTCGACTGCCTCATCCTCGCTGAGTCCAATGCGGGGAACAAACTCGCCAATCGACATCTGGCCGTCAGTGACCGAAATCAGGCCCTGCGAACCGCCAAAGCCGCCGCAAGCACGAATCTCGACGTTGTTCATGGCGTACATAAGGTAGTTGCGCGTCTGGCCGTTGGCGCCGAGCATCTGGGGAAGGACGGGGGCGACCTTCTCCGCCGCGTCAACCGCACCGTTGAGGGTGGCAAAGCCGTCCTTGGCCTTATCGACCAGCTCGGTCACCTGGGAAATATGAGTATCGCCAATGCCCTGGACCTTCTCGTTGGCGCTCTTGAACACCTTCGAGCTGCTGGAAAGCGAATCGGCGACCGCCTGCAGCGCGGACACGTTAATCATGCCGTCCTGGAACAGCTTGCCGGGCGTGGCCTGCGAAAGGTTGTCGGCCATGGGAACCAGCGCGTTGCTCGAGACATCGGACAGGGCGTCGATCATGGTGCGGGCTGCGTTGATGTCACTGCCATACACCGGGATAAACGATGCCGCCGTCCACAGCGGGCTCGAGGTCTCCGCCTTCATGCTGTCGCAGAGCTCATCGATCTTCTTCGCGTCGTCAGGCAGCGTCGAAAAATCGCCCGACGTGACCTTGTCCTTAAGGCCACCGACGATCTCGACAGCCTCCTTCGCTTCGCTCTTTACGGTCTTTGCCGAGTTAAGCAGCATAAAGCCGCTTGCGCCAAGCGCAACGAGAAGCACCGCGACTACAACGGCAATAATGGCGCCGGTGTGACGCTTTTTGCGCTCGCCCTTGCGATGGCGATGACGGACCAGACCGTCAGAGGTCGAACTCGGCGAAGCGTCGCCACCGTAGTTCAAGCCAAAATCGTAATAATCTTCCTTGGAACCCGAGCCCGCAAACTCGGCACCGCTATCATCCAGGCGGGCGAACGTGCCAGTCTCGGAGGCGCCGGTGTAAATCGTGCCAAGGTTACCCGTAAGCCCCGCGCCACCGGCAGAGGGAGTATTGTTGGCGGCCTTGTCGGCATTAACGTTGCCGGCGGCATTCGCGGCGTTGGCAGCACCTGCGTTGTTCGCGGGTACCGAAGGAGCCCCGCTCGGCTGCGACGTGGAGGTTGCACCGCCCGCAAAGACATTCCCTCTTGCACGGCCGGTCTTTTTTGCCTTTTGAGACTGCTCGTACAGAGCGGTAAACATCGCCGTCTCGCCCGGGGACACGCGCTTACCGGAACCGCCCTGTCCAGCGCCGCCCGGCGTGCCGGCCTTACCAGCCCCGTTCGGACGCGGCGGAACTGCAGGACGGCCGCTATCGCTGCCCTTAAAGTGATTACCAGCCATAAAGAAATCCTCGCAATTGAGTCGCAATGAAAAAGTCCATAACGTTACTAGTTTATGGCATTTTGAGCATCGACAGCTAAACTCCAGACACGGACATCAATTGGCGAAAATGCGGCACAACACCTTTTCTGTCTTGGCGGCGGCGCTAGCTACACCGTAAGGAACATCATCACGATGATCATGACAAAGCCGATAAGGTCGGTCGGCAAAAACACCGTCCCCAGCATAACGGCGCTGGTGATGGTCGCCGAAACCGGCTCCACAGTTCCGATGAGGCTCGCACGTACCGAGCCGATGTCCTTAACGCCCTGCATATAGAGCATGTAAGCAAAAAACGAGCCGATAACCACGAACACCGCGAGCGCCTCGACGCCGGCAGCGTCGAGCGCCGGCATATGCGCCCAGGGCTGCACGAAGACGCACGAGACCACGCCCGCCGTGAGCATTGCCGAACCCGTGACGATGGGGCTGCCGTATTCGGGCAGGATCTTGGCGGGAATCACCGCCATACACGCGGCGCTGACCGCACACATAAGACCTGCTGCCAGGCCAAGCGGCGAAATATTCAGGCTGGTGGGGTCGCCGCCGGTGGCGATTAAAAAGGTTCCACCCAGAGCCAGGCCAATGCCGATGACTTCGCGAGTACGCGGCATGCGGCGATCGATCACGCAGGTGTAGCCCATGATGATAACGAGCTGCAGGCACTGGAGCACCGTCGCGGTTCCGGCGTTCGTCAGGCGCACGGCCGAAAGATAGCAAAACTGGTTGAACAGCAGGCCAAAGGCGGTAAAGAGCAGCAGCTGCTTGCGATCGGCGGGTGTGGTCCAGAGCTTAATCAGGCGCTCGCGGTCGCGCGTAACAACCACGGCCATAAAGAGTAGACCGGCGAGAATCTGACGCACGCTCATAAGCCACAAGGTGTCGACGTGGTAGGTATCGAACAGAAAGCTCGCGCTGGTGCCCGAGAAGCCCCAAAACGAACCGCCCACCAGCGTAGCCAAGACGCCCGTGATCATCTTGCGCGACGACGCATCGTTAAGGCGGTCGCGCCAGGCGCGGCGGGTGCTACGGCTGAGCTCGTCGGTGCCCTCGGGCACATCAATGTTCGATATATCGGTCATCGGCACCGAAGCCCCTGCGCCTTCGACCTGCTCGACACACTCTTTGCTCATTCCACTCCCCCGAAACAGCCTGGAAACAATTCGGCTTACCTTACCACGGCGAAGGCACCAGCCGGAGGCTTGTCCGCTTATCGGTAGGACAATTCCGCAGGCGTCTTTCTATAGCTCGATACCGCAATGGCCCTGCATTATGCGACAGCCAAATCGCGGCAGCAGACTCTTTTGAAATGGATATGACAAAGCCCTCGAATTCCACAATGTAAGCGATTTTTAAAAATGTTCTTGCCACCGAGTTCAGGCTCCGTTATATTATCCCTTGCGCACTTGCGCACCCTTGATCGGGCGTTTAGCTCAGGGGGAGAGCGCTTCCCTGACACGGAAGAGGTCAGAAGTTCAAATCTTCTACCGCCCACCAAATGTTCGCAGCTCAGAGGCTATGTCCTCTGGGCTGTTTTGTTTTATGCCGCCAAATCCGCTGGCAGTTCCAACCGCCCAAACAACCACCCCGCCCATGCGCAAAACCGCGTCAGCGACCCAAGCGCCTATCCCGGCTGACCCCGCAGTCAATCAAAACCGCCCCAATAGCCACCGAGGCCGAGACCAACGCGTCTCGAACCCATCTGAGCCGCAGCTTCTCGGCAAAACGCCACAACGTCCACACCCTGCGGTATCCTTGAGTCACTTGCACCTGCAGCACCAAGGAGCCGCCATGCGCACCGAGCTCGATGTCCCCTTTTCGCACAAAGAAGAAGCCAAGGCGCTGGGCGCCAAATGGGACCGGACCAAGAAGATCTGGTATGTACCCAGCGGCGTCAACCCCGAGCCCTTTGCCGAGTGGCTGCCCGGTGTTGACCGATCCGACCCCTCGGCGCCGTATATATATCTAGTACTGGGCAAGCGCGAGTGCTGGAAATGTCACAAAGAGACCTCGGTCGCGGCCTTCGGCATTCCCTATCGAGCCGATAACGACGAGAGCATCGTCATCGCGCACGCGCCCAACGAAGCCGGGCACATTGCCATCGACACGGCCAACGCCAACGCACTCGCCATCGTGCCCGCTCTTGGCTGCGTGCCGGGCGAGATCCGCGACTATCTTCATAAGCGCTGCGGCTACAAGCCCGTAGGAGCGCGAGCTTCCAAAGCCCCGTCGCTCGGCAACACGTGCACCAGTTGCGACGCGCTGCAAGGCAGCCGCTATCTGTTCGAGGAGCCCTCGTCCCCGTTTGCCCTCACCGCCATCAACAAGCTGCCGGCACTGGAGTTTATACGCGTCGAAGTTGCCGGCGTCTTTGGCGTCCCGGCCACGCGCACCGACTTTGACCAAGCGCTCTTTACCTGGGCACGCGACCATCACGCCGAGTTCCACAGGCAACTCGGTGAGGGGGTTTATTTGTAGAGACGAAGATGCCTTCACAGCCAGCTCCTCCGCATCACCTATCCCTCGTCGCCGGCGTCATACACGATATCGAGGCCACAAACAGGGCATTTCTCCGGATACACCGGCATATGAACGCCTGTCTGTTTTCTCACTTCGTCGCTGAGTCTGTCACGCGCATCGATGAACCGAATGTCGAGACACGGTATTTGCGAGCCGCAGCAAGGGCAGGTGCCAGCAAACGACCCGCAATCAACTTCTACGCCCGGAAACATATTGTTGTCGATAAGGGCACGCGGCAGTTTTCCGTACTTCCCCATCACGATATCGCCTCGCCAGCTCACGCTCGCTCCCTTCCCGTTATTCAAACCAGGAAGAGCATGCACCAGCAAGTGCGCGCGAGATTGCATCGCCACGCGATCCGATCAAACAACACGATCGTAAAAGACCGCCAAAGCCAAATACGCTAATACGGCAGAAGCCCCGCCTTTTCACGCTTCTTTTCCGAGCGATCGAACTCAATGCGATGGGCCTCAAGAAACACCGTATTGGGTCGCCACTGACGCTCATTCGGCTGCCTTAGCGTCGCACCCGCAAAGGAAACGTAGTCGGTCTTATCCAGCAGGTACGATCCGCACAGCCGATATTCGCCGCAAACAGGCTCAAACGAAATCAGGTGAGCATCAAATAGGGAATGAAGATCGCGCCGAAGCAGAATGCCGTTGCTGGCAACCTGCGATTTGGGTCCCGAGTAATTCTCGATATGTGCAGCCTCCAGAGCTTCGCTGACGCCGCAGTCCGACACCGCGCAACGGCCATCATAGGCGGCAACGAG
>DAWBYD010000217.1:0-3721 GCA_052278285.1 Collinsella sp.
GCTCGGCCAGAATGGGAATCCCAGCCGCGACGCGACCAACGAGCGGTAGCGAGACCGTTCCGCGAGGTGCGGTGGGCTCGTCAGATTTAGAAATTGAGACAGAGGAGCCGTCCTCGTTAAAGAGTTCCAGGGCGCGCGGTTTGGTGGCATCGCGCTTGAGCAGCCCGCGCGCCTCCAAGGCAGATAAGTGGGCGTGCACGGTGCTGGGGGAGGAAAGGCCCACGGCAGATGCCATCTCGCGCACACTGGGCGGATAACCCTTCTCCTGCTGATATTCCTTGATGAAGTCGTAAATTTGCTGCTGACGCTTGGTAATTTTGCGAGCCATCAGGGCATCCTCTCTACCCATGTCAAACAAATGTTCGAATTTTGCTTGACAGGAACAACTGTTCGAAGATAATAATAACCGAACATTCGTTCTCGCGCTAGACATTTTTGTCCGCGCGGCTTGATAAAACTGTTCTCAGCAAAACACGCGAGAGGAGAACATGATGAACGCAACGAATATGGTCCAGGGAAACCTTGCCCTTAAACTCGAGACGCCTGCAGAACCCACTTTTACGGTTGTTCAGGGTGGCCGCTCCGGCTTTCAGCCTTTGACCGTAAAGTCTGCTCGCAATCAGCAGGCTGTAGTTGCGCCGGCCCGCGTTGCCCTGAAGGTTCCGACGATTGTCGCCGTTGCCGTTGCGCTTACGCTCTTCTTTGTCCTCGCTACGTCGGTCTTTAGCGCTCGTCACGCCGCGTATGCCGAGTCCGTTTCCAACGTTACCTACGAGACTATTCGCGTTCAGCCTGGTGATTCTCTTTGGTCGCTTGCCGAGGAATATCCTATCGAAGGCCTTTCCACGCAAGAGACTTCCGACATGATCCGTAACGTCAATCATCTGGAGCATGGTTCGCTCGCCGCCGGTGCGCATCTTAAGGTTCCTGCTCGTTCGTAATCATTATCGCGCTGCGCATGGTACCCTTGTTATCGTTTAAGAGGAGGTACCATGCGCTGTCCCAAATGTGGCAAGGCACATACCCGCGTCGTTGATTCCCGTATGCAGGAGTCAAATAACACCATTAAGCGCCGTCGCGAATGTTGTTCGTGTAACTATCGCTTTACAACGTTTGAGCGATGCGAAGACCCAATCGAGGTCATTAAGTCAGACGGAACCAAGCAGCGGTTCGATCGCAATAAGCTGCTCGTCGGCTTGATGCGCGCCACCATCAAGCGTGATATCGATACTAAGAAGCTCAATGAGATTATCGACGACATCGAGGTCGAGCTGCGCTCTCGCACGCTGACGGCCGTCACGTCCCATGAGTTGGGTGACATGGTGCTCAAGCGCTTGGCCAAGATCGACAAGGTGGCCTACATCCGCTTTGCCTCGGTCTACCGCGATTTCAAAGACGTCGATGAGTTTCTGCAAGAGCTCGACAAGCTAAGGTGATTCCATGTCCAACATTACCGTCAACATTAAGCGTCTCGACCCCACCGTCGAGCTTCCCAAATACGCCCATCCCACCGATGCCGGCTTGGATCTGCGCTCCAACGAGGACTGCGTCCTGAAGCCCTTCGAACGCCGTCTTGTCTCTACTGGGCTGGCTATCGCCCTGCCCGACGGCTACGCCGGCTTCGTGCAGCCCCGCAGCGGCTTGGCCATCAAGCAGGGCCTGTCTATAGTCAACACGCCGGGCCTCATCGACGCCCACTACCGAGGAGAACTCAAGGTTATCCTCATCAACCTGGATCCCACCAACAACATCCAAATCAACAAAGGCGACCGCATAGCCCAAATCGTCATCCAAGAAGTCCCCACGGTCAACCTCGTAGAAGTAGAAGAACTAGACAAAACCGACCGAGGCAACGGAGGCTTCGGCTCCTCCGGCGTCGCCTAGGGGCGCTCGTATCCCTCCCGCCCGCCTCTCACACATATCATTCCATGCTCAAACATTCTCGCTTCGCTTCGCTCGCTGCGAAACTGCGCGTGGAACGATATGTGTGAGAGGCGGGCGGGCGGCTACTCGCTTGAAACAATATTTACTTTTCTAGTAAGCCGACGCTACAAAGGGACCGTCCCTTTGTAGCGTCGGCTTACTGTATTTATATTTTCTGGTTCCCCTTTGCAGATTTTACTGGTGGGGAATCTGGTATAGCTGCTAGTACGTTAACGCAGCTAGCCTGCGGGAGGCCCTATATATCGTCCCGCGCGCAGTTTCGCAGCGAAGCGAGAATGTTTGAGCACGGGATGATATATAGGGCCTCCCGCAGGCTAGCGGACATTAAGACCCTAGCGAATATGCGCGGGTTTATCGCCCCAGTAGAAGCGGCAGAAGGCTCGTTTGCGCTTTTGGGGCTTGCCTGCAAGCTCCATGGTTGCGATGGCGATGTCCTCGGCTGCGCGGGGGCGGCGTAGTACTTCGCCGTTGATGAGTAGGGCTTTGAGTGATTCGGGATGATCGTGCAGATGGCGCAGGGTTACGATGAGTTCTCGTGCGGTGGTGACATGCATGCTGGCGCCCATTCCGGTGAGCATGGTGGTGTTGGCCTTTTCTTGACCATATGATTTGCCCAGCAGGATCATCGGCAGATGCGCGCATAGGCATTCGGTGACGGTGAGTCCGCCCGATTTGAGGATTGCCAGGTCGCAGCCGTGCATGAGGGCTGCCATATCGTCCACGTAGTCCAGAACCGTGACGTTTTCGAGCTTCATGGCGTCGAAGAGCGTCTTGAGGCGGGTGGCGTATTCCTCATCCTTGCCCGGCAAAAAGACAAAGTGCATGTCCTCGAAGCTGCGCAGGAAGGGGAGTGTGCGGTCCATCTCCGCGCGAAAGCGAACGTACGGTTGAGGCAAACTGGCACCGGCCATCACCAACACAACGGTCTTGTCAGCGGGGAGATTGAACTTCTCGAGTTCTTCCTCGCGATTGTAGTCCGTATCAAACCCGGCGCGAATGGGGATGCCTGTAATGCGGATTTTGGTCTCGGGAACTTTACGGGGGCGAAGTGTCTCGGCCATAAATTCGTTGGCTACGCAGAACAGATCGGTGTCCTTGTGGGGCCAAAAGCCTTCGACTTCATAGTCTGTTGGTACGCAGATGACGGGATAATCGATACCCGTGATGACGCGGGCACCCACAGCGACGTTGGCCGCCGTGATGTGTGTTGCGACCACGGCTATGGGCCTGCGGGTGCGGACATATTCGTTGAAGGCAGGGAACATAATACGTGACCATGCCGTGCCTCCGCCCCAGAGCAGATGTCCCGTAAACGTGTATCGCCAGGTTAGGTCATATATGGGACGCGTGGCGCCGGTAAACGAAGCTGCTGTTTTATTACCATCGAACCTAATACGTCCAAAATCGAGGATATCCAGGACTTCGATCTCAACATCCTCAGGGATTCCCTTGGTGCCGCTGATAAGGTCAAATGCTTGTGCAATCGCGTTGGCGGCGGCTTTGTGGCCCGATCCAACCGATGCGTGCACGATGGTTACTAGGGGTTTTTGTGCAGGTGAAACGGTCATTTGCTCCGGTTGGGGAGTAGCTTGCATGGGCAGGGGAGCGCTATTGCTCGTCTGCATTTGATCCATCGATAACTCCCCTTCAGCTTTGTTACGCGATTTATCATTGTAGTGCATGAGTGTCATGTTCACGTAAATTTGGGTATGAGCGCAAAGAACGCCAATCTTTCGACAGGAGGTCTCTTCATGACTACCCATCAGCCGATCGATGT
>DAWBYD010000218.1:0-1667 GCA_052278285.1 Collinsella sp.
GACGGCGCGTTGGATGCCGGCAGGCAGGCCGATCTTGACGATGCGCTTGAGGGCGACGGGGTCGATAGCCAGGTCGCGTGGGGTGACGCGGACGACGGAGTCGGTCTTGAGCAGGCGGATAAAGAGCGTAGCGGCGCTGACGGTGTAGGCGATGGCGGTGGCGATGGCGACGCCCACGACGCCCCAGTGGAGTACGGGGACAAAGATGAGGTCCAGGCCAATGTTGAGGACGGTGGACACGGCAAGCGCCTGCAGCGGCATGCGGGTGATGCCGACGGAGCGGAAGATCGCGGCCTCAAAGTTGTAGAGCAAGATCGAGGGCAGGCTGAGCAAAAAGACGCGTAGGTAGAGCGAGGCGAGCGGCATGGTTTCGGCGGGAACGTTGAGCGCGGCGAGCATGGGCTCGGCAAAGATCTCGCCCAGCGCGATGACGACAAAGCCCACAAGCGCCATTAAAATCGAGGTATGGACGGCGCGTTTGACCATGTTCTGATCGTTGCGGCCGATAGCGTTGGCGATGACCACGTTGGAGCCAAGCGACATGCCAATAAACAGGTTGAGCATAAGACTGGTAAGCGGAACATTGGAGCCGACCGCCGCCATGGCGAGGGTTCCCTGGTCGCCCGAGAAATTACCGATGATGACGGTGGCGATGAGGTTCGACAGCTGCTCCAAGATGCTCGTGGCGGCCACGGGGAAGGCGAACAGGGGAATATTGCGCCACAGCGATCCGGTGGTCATGTCAATGTGCTTAGATGCGGTATCAGCCATACGCTCTCAATCTCTAACATGCTCTTTCGTGCTTATTTGCGCAGACGATGATACTCCTAATGCAACCAGTCGGCACTTAGGGACGTTCCTTTTCTGTCGGCAGCTGGGGACACTCCTTGTCTCTTCTATGACTAGGTAGGGAAGGCGTGCGACAATGGTGGGCGTTGTGTTGTTCGCGCTAAGGAGTTGCCATGTTGTTGTGTCCTGTTTGCCATGAACCGTTGGTGGATGACGAACGCGGTGCTGCATGCGCGGGCGGACACCGGTTTGACCGTGCGCGCGAGGGCTATTTATATCTGCTGCGCTCGTCCAAGAGCGGCGACTCCATGGGCGATCCCAAGTCGCAGGCGCGCAGCCGTCGTGACTTTCTGAACCGCGGTTACTATGCACCGTTGCGCGATGCGATGGTCGAGCTGGTGCGCGAGCAGGTGTCTGGACGTGCCGCGTCTGCGAACGGCCCCATGACCTTGCTCGATATTTGCTGTGGCGAGGGCTATTACACCAGCGCCATGGGCGCGGTGCCGGGCGTGGATGCTTACGGTTTCGACCTGGGCAAAGAGATGGTGCGCCTTGCCGCCAAGCGCGGCGATGCGACCTACTTCGTGGCCAACATGAAGGACATCCCCGTGGCCGATGGCGCCTTCGATATGGTGACCGAGCTCTTCGCTCCCTTTAACGAGCGTGAGTTTGCCCGCGTGCTGGCGCCAGAGGGCTCGCTCTATACCGTGGTGCCGGGTGCCCGTCATCTCTTTGGGCTTAAAGAGGTGCTCTACGACACACCGTACCTTAACGATGAGAAGCTGCCGCAGACTACCGAGCTTGAGTTAATCGGAACGCAGCGGGTGTCTGCGAACATTACGCTCCAGACCCAGGCCGACATCGAGGCGGTGTTCCAG
>DAWBYD010000219.1:0-15109 GCA_052278285.1 Collinsella sp.
AGCTCCAGCAGCTCCTCGTCGGATATGTCAAAGCCGTCGGGACGCACCAGGTCAAACGAAACGAACCCGTCGTGCTCGTGCAGATCGTGGATGGAGAGCGCGGGATCGATCTGCATGACGCCGCGCTTGACCCAGCCGCGCAAGTCATCGCCGGTTGTCGCGATGGGGTCGCAGTGCAGCGTGATACCAATGCCCATCTGGCGCTTGATGTCGTGCTCGATGGTGTCCAGAATCTCGTGGTGCTCAAACGCGTCGCCCTCGCCGGGCATCTCCACGTGGGCGCTGGCAAACTGACGACCGGGGCCGTAGTCGTGCACCATGAGGTCGTGTGTGCCCAAGACCTGCGGATAGGACATGATCTTGTCGCGGATTGCCTGGACGAGCTTGGGGTCGGGCGCTTGCCCCAGCAACGGGCTGATGGCGTCGCGCACCAGGCCCAGACCGCTGATGCAGATGAAGATGCCCACACCCAGGCCTGCCCAGCCATCGAGATCAAAGCCGGTCGTCTGCGAAATAAGCGCCGCCACCAAGACCGAGCCCGAGGTGATGACGTCGTTTTTGGAGTCCTGCGCCGTGGCGATGAGCGTCTCCGAGTCGATGCGATCGCCCAGCGTGCGGTTGAACGCTGCCATCCAGAGCTTAACGAGCATGGACGTAGCCAGTGCCGCAAGGGAAATAAACGTGTAAGCGGTGGGCGAGGGCTTGATGATCTTGGTGACCGACTCGAGAATCAGGTTGATGCCGACGGCGCAAACCAGGACGGCGACGAACAGGCCGGCTAGGTACTCGTAGCGGCCGTGACCATAGGGGTGGCCTTCGTCTGCCGGGCGGCTGGCAAGGCGGAAACCGAGCAGGCTCACAATGTTGCTCGAGGCATCGGAGAGGTTGTTGAAAGCGTCGGCGATGAGGGAGACGGAGCCGGCGAGCAGACCCGCGATGCCCTTGGCCAGGCACAGGGTGATGTTGAGGCCAATGCAGACGAGGCTTGCGGAAAAGCCCGCGTTGGTGCGGCAAGATGCATCGACCGGCTCGCTCTCGCTGCCGGGAACAAGCGTATGTACCAGCCGATTTACAAATAGCATAGCGGTCGTCCTCACAATCATGTTTAAGGGGATAGTGTAGCTCGCACGGGGGCGCCGTGCGCCGATGCTCAGAAAATGCAGCAATAGTCTGCCGGTGCTAACGAGCGAGCCTTCTCGTCTGCCTGGGTGGTCCATTTTGGGCCACATGGGTATGGGCATGTGCCTGCTTGCTCGACATACTTAATGTCGACAGCCCCTGTGCAAAGGAGGACGTTTCCATGGACGAGATGTTTGCCATTAAATGTCAAAACTGCGGCGGCCCTATGTACTCGCACCAGGCTAAGCGCAGCTTTGAGTGCGCCTATTGCGGCGCGGTGGTTCCGTGGCAGGCGGACGCCGGAGAGCCCAAGAGCGCTTTGGGTATTCGCCATACGCCGTTGACGGTGGTGGATGGACTGCTCAAACTCACGCATGTGTCGCAACTCGAGCGCCCGCAGGACCCGGACTGGTATTTCTTCAATGCGCACTGGCGCAATCAGTCGGTCCTGGAACATCTGCTGTGGGAGGATCGCGGCACGGCGCAGGAGTTCCAAGAGGCCACGCATGTGAGCATTCCTTGCCCCTTCTGCGGAGCGTCCTTTGAGGGCGAGTCAACGCAGCGTGTGTTTGAGTGCCCGTCCTGCGGCAATAAGATTGGCATTGCGGACCTGCTCAAGCCGGGGACGTTTAGCAAGCGCCTGACCATGGGCGTTGGTGCGGAGTATGTGCCCGAGCAGGGTATTCCCTGCGAAATCTCGCCGCAGCAGGCACGTGCCAACGCGCTGCAGCTGGTGCGCCAGTATCCGGATGCCTTTGCCGGGCACGACGTGGAAGACGCGATCCAAAACGACATGATGCTCTTCTATTTCCCCATGGCGCTGGCGGACTTGCGCATGATGGCGAGCTTCCCGGGCAAGGGCCTGAGCAAGGAGGCCTTGGTGTACTACGAGGTGCTCGACTGGGCATACCCCAGGGCAAACTACCTGGACGTTCGCCTCATGGGCATTTTGGAGCCGTGGGACTTTGCCAAGGTCGGTCCGTTCGATCCCGCCATGCAGGAAGGTGACTTTCGCGTTGTCTCAGTCGATGCGTCTACCAAGGACCAGGTGGTCATTGATAAGTTGGCGCTCGACGTTGCGGGCAACGACGCCGAGGCTGTACTGGGGCTCAATAAAAAGAGCATTCGCATGTGGGCGCGCAAGGCCCGCAAACATAAGGACGGCCTGGTGATGGTGCCGGTCTACTTTGTCGATCGTCCGGCGACAGACGGCCGCGATGGCGAGCAGGTGCGCATTGCCGTAAACGGCCAGACGGGCCGCGCGGCCGCGGTGGTGTTTAGCGACAAGCGCGAAACGCATATCGTGGCGTCGCTCAGCCCGAGCCTGCATCTGTCCGGCGAGAGCACCGTGCACGCCACGCCCGTCGAGGTCAAATACGTTAAATCGCCCTTCCTGTACCAGATCGTGCGCCGTGGAGGCGGCGAGCAACCGCGCCAGGTTGCAGCCGCCGTCGAGGGTTCCTACCGAGAGGAGAAGCCCAAACGCCGCGGTCTGCTGGGTGCGCTATTTGGGAAGTAGGGGAGTAGCACCGGGTGTTGCCGTAAGGTGATGGCCGGGGGTGCGGGGCAGCTCTCAGGAGTGCGGGCTGCCGTCTGATTGTTTGAGGGTGCCAGATGTAAATAAACAGTGGAGCGGCTGCAAAAGAGCCTCCTCACTGGGTAAAATCAGGTTGTGCCGCGGAACCCGCTCCTCAGCTAGTCACACTTCGGAAGCGCGGGCAACGCAGGTATTATCGTCTAAAGGGCCGGCTGCAACCGGCCCTTTTCTGTGGCAGCCAATGGACCCACATCAGACGAAGGCCGCGTCTTTGCCTGTCAGGTCACGCTCGCCAGCCACGGCTAGAATGTCGTTGCCGGCGTCCATGACCGGTATTGTTTCGTAGCGTGCGTCGCAACCGCGAGTGCGCCTGCGACGGCTGCGGTGGCTTCGGTCGCAATGTGCTGCTACCCTTGCGTTTCGCCATTAGTCGCTTCGTTGATGGCGCGGTACTCGGCGCTTAGTTCGCGCGCCAGCTCTTCCTTGCTTGGAAGATACGGCAGGTATTTGGCGGCAAACACTTGGTCGTTGTCTTCGGGCAGCGTGTACTCGACAATCGAATCGCTTTTGTCCGCGCAGAGCACGATGCCTATGGGCGGATTGTCGCCTTCGTTCATGAGCTCGCGCGTGTAGTAGTTCACATACATTTGCATCTGGCCCAGGTCCTGATGCGTAAGGTCGTCCGTCTTAAGGTCGATGAGCACGAAGCAGCGCATCAGATAGTTGTAAAAAACAAGGTCAATATAGAAATGGCGCCCATCAAAGGTGATGCGCTTTTGGCGCGCCTCGAAAGCGAAACCACGGCCAAGCTCCAGCAGGAACTTCTGAAGATGCGTGATGAGCGCCTGCTCTAGATCGCTCTCGCGAAACGCAGTATCGTCCGAGAAACCTAAAAACTCCAGTACATATGGGTCGCGGATGATATCCTCGGGGCGACGAGTCGGGGCGCTCTTTTGGATTTCCTGGGTGACGGCCTCCTTGTCCTTGCTGGCAAGTAGGCGCTCGCGGAACATGGTGTTGATCTGGCGTTCGAGCTGACGCGTGCTCCAACGAGAATCGGCGCATTCGTTCATGTACCATGTTCGAGCATCAGGGTCGGTTATACGCGATAACCTGCGGTAATGTGTCCAATTCAATTCGGAACGCAGCGCGTTCCGGATTGGGAACGCAAGATAAAACTGACGCATGTATCTTAAGCTTCTGGCGTTGAAGCCTCTGCCAAAATCCTTAGTCAATCTAACGGCAAGTTCGTCGTTCAGTGCATCGCCATACTTGGCGCGCTCCTCTCCGCCCTGTTCATCAACAATACTCTTGCCGATCTCCCAATATGCCTCAACCATCGCAAAGTTAACGGCGGTATAGGCCTTGTCGCGAGCGGCGTTGAGAATCGAGGAGACCTGCTTGTAAAAAACTTCTGGCACGATTGCCGATTCTCCACGGTTTACTAGTTCACCCATCACTGTCGCCCCACTTTCCTCTTGTGGAATGCATCTTTAACGCATTTAGTTTAAAGCCTCGCGCGGACACGAATTGCTATGTTGTCTGGCACCTTCGCATGGGAGCCTTGCGGTGGTTAAAATGTGACCATAGAGGCAGTTTTAGCGAACCCCGCGGGAGTGACGCGCATGGACAACAACACGCTGCTGTTCTAGGACAAAGGTTCGGGTAGGTTTAAAGACGTCAAGATCTACCCTAACCGCATCGAGGTGCTCAAGAAGGGCACTTTTGGTGGCAAGCACACCGAGATTGTTTATCTTAAGGACATTACGGGGGTCAGCAGGATCAAGGGCCGCGACGTTTTCCTACGTAACAGGCTGTTGACTGCCTGTGTCTTTAGTCTGAGCAGCCGCTCCCAAGCTCAGGAGTTCGTGAATGCGCTGAACATGGTGATGTAGCCGATAACGGTGTTCGGGCTAAGGTAAAAATCGGGGCGCAGAACGGTATTCTGCGCCCCCCCCAATTGAGTCGATGTGTCTAAAAGGCGGGCTTGCCTATTCGCTGTCGTCCCCAACGTTTTCGCGGTCATTGGCAAGCATCGCCGCGCCGGCGACCGTTGTCGCCACGGCGGCGGCAGCGAGCCCGGCGGCAACGCCAGAGCCGTCGCCCGTGTCGGCGAGTTTTCCGGTCGAGCCCTTGCTCTTGTTGCCGCCGCCGTTCTTGTCGGCGCCGTCTGCGTTGGAACCCGTGCCGCTACCGGTGCCGCCTGCACTGCCCGAGGCCGCTACGGTAAAGCTTGCGGCTCCATCGCTGGCGAGCGTGTAGCTCTGCGCCGCGTCGCCCAAGAGACCGTTCACGCGCACCCAGTACGTTCCCGCGGTAAATGCCTCGCCCTCGGCCATCGCCGTTCCCGGAGCGCCGTTCGCGTCGTGCACAAACTCGAGCTGGGCGGTGCAGGCGTCGGTTTCGAGCTTGCCCTCGAGTGATGCCGCAATCTTGGCGCGCACGTCTTCGCCGGCCTTAAGGCCTTCGAGTCCCTCAAAATGGGGCGTCAGCGCGCGTGGATCGATATCGATGGGCACGGAGCCCCGCAGCTCCGTAACGGTCTCGTTGCCCAAGGCGTCGACATCCACATATTCGATGGCAAACGCATGGCCCGAAGCTGCCACGTTGAGTACGTTGCTGCTGTCGACGAGGCGGAAATGACCCTCGCCAACGGTCTTGCCATCCTGGAATGAGGCATCGCTCAGCGAGTCGCCGTACGTCATGCGCATGCGGGTCGGGAGATAGTACGGGAGATAGTACGAAGCCGTCTGCTTGTGCTCCGTATCGTAATTGCGCTGGTAGATGCTCCGGGCCAGCGCCGCATCAACAAAGTCGGATGCGATGATGCCAATGTGCTTGAGGTAATCTGACTTTGTATCCTCGATGCCGCTGGGATTGATGTACGGGCTCTTATACAGATGCTCGTTGACTACTCGTGCCGAGGTAAAAGGATTGCCTCCGTGCGACAAGCCCGTGCAGCTGGTGTAGTTGATAGACCAGCAACGCTCCAGGACTTTCTCCTTGGCCCCGTTATCGTCCTCGACATCTACCTCGTTGCGCGTGCGCCCGGTCGTTTCCTTCAGCGCATTATCGACCCAGCTGAGCTTGTCGGTTCCCGTGAGTTTGTACTTGTCCTGGGCGTATACCTTGGTGCAATAGGGCTCTTTGTCGCCTGTTTCCCCCGCGGCTTCAAAGCCCCGCGCGTCTTGGACGAGACACATGGAACTGCTGTCGGTGTGCGCTGCGATTTTGTTATCCCATTCGGTGAGGTCGAGTCCCCACGTGTGGCCGCTTACGCTGTCGCCGTCGAGTCCAAATCGACGTAGCAGGACGATCTTTCCGCGCACCTCGTGTAGCGTGGGGATTCGGCTCGACGTATAGAACAGTTTGGGGTTGTCGTCCAAAACCTTGGCGAAAGCCGTCGTAACACTTTCGTCGGTAGCCTCGTCGTTGCCTCGTGATACAAGCATGATGAGCGCTTCTGTCGGGTTTTCGTTCAAAAACGTTTTGAAGTAGCCTATGACATCGGAAAGATGCAAAAAGTACGCGTCTTTTTTGAGCAGGTAGTACATCCCATGGTCGATGCCAGGGTTGTCGCCCTTTCCGAGACGGATATCAAAATAGCGAATGCCTTCGAGCAGCTGCGTGGGAATGTAATCCTGCTGGCATTTTACTTGCGAGGATTGGGGCTCAGTGTCGTTGTCCACGCTGCAGGTGCCCGAATCGTGCGTACCCGGGAGGCTCAGCTCGTCGAGGAACTTGTTGTCGTCGACGTATTTCATCCAACATGGTCCGTCGACGTAGCTGCTATACGTGATCCAGTCGAGGCTGCTAACCGTAGCATCGTTCTTTTTCATGTCGTAACCGACAAGCTCGAGCTCCCACGGAATGCTCTTGCTCTTATTCTTATGGCAAATCTTATTGTTGTCCTGGTCTTCGCCGTTCGATTCTATTGCCAGGTACTTAATGTCTTTTTTCTCGGTTTCTTTCTCGACCGTGCGGTCTCGGATGATATAGGTTCCGTTTGATTGCCGCTCGAACGCAAAAGCGCGGCTGGGCTTGTTGTCATACTCGCCGCTCCATACGTGGATGACCTTTCCGTCTTTGTCCGAGTCGCCATCGACCGACCAAATGCTGTAGCCCGTCTTTTTATGCTCTTCGAAATTGAGCAAGGTGCGGATAGCATACCAGTTTGTATCGTCATTCTTGGTCGTTACGTTCTCAAGGATGAGCTTGCTGGACGTGCCGTCATTAAACAGATGGCAGACGTTGCCGATGACGTTGCCGTCTTCGTTAACGCTTGCGGTACGAAAATAGCCCGCGGGGCGAAGGCGAATGACGAAATTGTCGAGGCTGACCGACGCTGTGGCAGCGTCGTCTGCAAATGCCGCTCGTGGGCCAATGCCCAATGCCGCGGTTTCGGGCAGGCTTGCAAGTGGCGACAACGCCGCGAGTCCAAGGCCCAACGTAAATGCTCGGCGGCTGATGGCGTGGTGTTCGGTCATAACTTCTCCATTCGTAGAGTGCGGTTATGCGATAGTTTTGGTCACTATACTGCTCAGATGTTTAAAGATGCTGGTTTAATTGCCTGCGCGGCACAATAAATCGGCGGGCGGACGTGTTGGGGCGTTTGTCGTTTTCGTACTGTTGCTACATTTGGAGCGGTTCCGGCGTCCGGCATCCTCGCGTTCGTTGGCTACAGGCATAAGAAAGGGAGGGTCGGTTTACCGGCCCTCCCTGGGTACGAAGCGCTGGGGTACCGTCGCTTGTTTGCACTGCGCCCGTGTTTCCCGCTGCGCTCGCCAGTCGCTTAACGCTTGATCTCGATATCGTCGAGCTTGACGTCCATGGCCTCGGTCTTGGCCTCGGCGATGTCATCGGCAAATTCCAGAGACTTCATCATGGTCTCGACGGCGTCCTTGTGTTCCTCGACGTTGTCGATACGCACGTACACACTGCCGCCGTCAACGTCGGTGAAGTATTCGGTCGTTACGCCGCCCGAGTGCGTGAAGTAGGCACTGCGCCAGGTCTTGCCGTTGTACTTAACGGGATCGCTCTCGGTCCATCCGGAGTTGGCCTTCCACTTTGCCTCGTAGTCGAACAGCTCGTCGGCGTTCTTGTCAGAGTCGAAGACGGGGATGAAGCGGTCGCTGGCGTGCTCGCTCTCGGTGAACTTAAACTGGGCCCTGTCGGCGGTGTCGCCTGCGACGTCGGTGATCTCGACGCCCTCGGGGACCTCGACCTTAAACCAAATGAAGTCGGTCCTCATATCCACGGCTGGCTTTTCTGCGCCGCCGCCACCGCCACTGCCGGTAGCGCCGCCGCTTCCGCCGCAACCCACCAGGGCAACTGCGGCAAAGAGGCTTATGCAGAGGGTGAGAATCGCAAAGGCCTTCTTTTTCATGGTCGTGTCCTCCTCGATCTGTAACCGCCCACGGATTACCTGCCTTTACTGTACGCGTGGACGGCTCGCTCGGGTGGGCCATGTGTCCCATTCTGGGGGCTGGAATTGCGCCGACAAGTGGCAATATGTGCGGTCGTAAAAGAGGGGAGGGCCGATGCTGTCGGCCCTCCCCGGGGTTGGGCGCCCGGTGTTTTAAAGGGACGCGTGTACGCGGGCATTGCCCCAACAGGTTCCTTGTTTATAGATATGTCCCAGTTTGTGACGTCCGGAAGTCCCGAAAGGTGAGCCATGTGTCCCATGTTTGCGTTGGTATGGTCTATCGTGTGCCATAGAAATCCGCGATGGCCAGGTGCGCTGACGCTCGAGTACTTATGGGCTAGACTTAGCACCATTATGTGATCGATGCGGTCGGTCGGTGGTTGCCAATCGACCGATGTATATGACTCGAAGGTGCGTGCGTATGAGCCAAGAGATGATGGACAAGACCTGCCGCGGGTTTGCCGAGGCGCTTGCCGCGCGCGAGCCGGTTCCCGGCGGTGGCAGCGCGAGCGCCTTTGTGGGCGCGCTGGGCGCCTCGCTGTGCGGAATGGTTGCCCGCTACGGTGCGACCAATCCCGCGCTTGCTGATCGTGCGGATGACCTGGCGCGCGCGTTTGCTCAGGCTGATGAGCTGTCCCAGGAGCTTGTCGAGTTGGTTGCCGAGGACGTTCGTGCCTACGGGCAGGTGTCCGCGGCGTACGGTATTCCGCGTGACGATCCGGCTCGAGCGACCGCGATTCAGGATGCGCTGCATGTGGCCGCTATGCCGCCGTATCGCATTATGGATGCCTGCGGGCGTGCGCTGGCGCTGCTCGAGGACATGGCCGACAAGGGTTCGCGTCAGCTGCTGTCCGATGTGGCGTGCGGCGCCGTGTTCTGCCGTGCCGCTATGCAGGGCGCGAGCTTGACGCTCTTTGCGAACACCACGTCTATGAAAGATCGCGTTCGTGCTGAGGAGCTCGAGACGGCGTGTGATGAGTTGCTCGACACATGGTTGCCGCGCGCCGATGCGCTGGCGCGCCGCGCCTCCGACGCTGCTAGGAAGAGAGGATAGTCATGGCTGAACTGCTGAAGGGTGCTCCCGTTGCTCGCGCTTTGACCGAGGAACTTGCTGCTCGCTGCGCAGCCCTGCGCGAGCGGGGCGTTGTTCCGACGTTGGCTATCGTGCGTGTAGGTGAACGCGAGGATGACCTATCCTACGAGCGCGGTGCCCTCAAGCGCTGTGAAAAAGTGGGGATTGAGGCTCGTCGCGTTTTGCTTTCCGCCGATGTTTCGCAGGACGAGCTGTTGACGGCCATCGAGGACATCAATACCAATTCGGCTGTTCACGGCTGCCTGATGTTTCGCCCGCTGCCCGCTGGGCTTGACGAGGATTCGGTTGCCGCGGCACTTGATCCCGCCAAGGATGTTGACTCCATGACGCCGGCCTCGCTGCTTACCACGCTTTCGGGGCGAGGCGAGGGCTTTGCTCCCTGCACGGCCGAGGCCGTGTTGACGTTGCTGGACCATTACGGCGTTGAGCTGGATGGGGCCAAGGTTGCTGTGGTCGGGCGCTCTCTGGTGATCGGGCGTCCTGTTGCCGCCATGCTTACGGCTCACAATGCCACGGTGACGACGTGCCATACGCATACGCGCGACCTTGCTGCCGAGTGCCGTGCTGCCGACATTGTGGTTGCCGCCGTTGGACGCGCGCGTACGATTGGCGTGGATGCCGTTCGCGAGGACCAGACGATCATTGATGTGGGCATTAACTGGGATGAGGACGCTGGCAAGCTGGTCGGGGACGTCGATTTTGATGCTGTGGAGCCGGTTGTTGGTGCCATCACCCCCGTGCCGGGCGGCGTGGGCGCCGTGACAACGGCGATTCTCGCCAAACACGTGATCGAAGCGGCCGAGCGCGCATTGAAATAGGCGTTTTGGGCTGTTTGAGGGGTTAGTTCTATACCCCGTGGACAAAAAATGCCAAATATGAGTACTGTTGCCAAGATAGTCACATATA
The DNA here is from genome assembly GCA_052278285.1 of Collinsella sp. Taxonomy (GTDB): domain Bacteria; phylum Actinomycetota; class Coriobacteriia; order Coriobacteriales; family Coriobacteriaceae; genus Collinsella. The sequence continues at coordinate 10,081 of DAWBYD010000219.1, forward strand.
TTTTAGGTTAATTTGGCTCTCTTACGATATTTATTATCGATAGAGAGCCTATTTTATTGGACCTATGGGGAAGTACATCATCTAATTTTTGAACAAATGTAGACTTTCGACACCCATGCGTAGCAAAATTGCTGTTACTAAATTAGTGACAGTACTCATATTTGGCATTTTTTGACCACGGGGGCTGCCGAGGCCGTGGTTTCGCCCTTTTTGCGTCGAAGCGATACACTGTTGCCGTTTGATTTCTTCGCTCAAGGAGGATGCGCATGCCGTGCACAACGATTCTGGTCGGTAAGAACGCAAGCTACGACGGGTCGACCCTGGTCGCCCGCAACGAGGACTCGTCCAACGGGGTGTTTGAGCCCAAGCGTATGCGCGTGGTGCATCTCGACGAGCAGCCGCGCGTCTACACGAGCGTCCTGAGCCACCTGACCGTTGAACTGCCCGATAACCCCATGCGCTACACGTGCGTCCCCGATGTTGTCCCGGGCCACGGCATCTGGGCCGAGGCCGGTTTCAACGAGCTCAATGTGGGCATGTCCGCAACCGAGACGCTCACCACCAATGAGCGCGTTCGCGGCGCCGACCCGCTCGTGGACTACGTGCCCGCCAAGGGTAACGAGGGTGAGGACGGCTATGTGCCGGCGCAGCCTGGTGGCTTGGGTGAGGAGGACATGGTGACCCTGGTCCTGCCGTACGCCAAGTCCGCTCGCGACGGCGTTCGTATCCTGGGCGACCTGCTCGAGCGCTACGGCACCTACGAGAACAACGGCATCGCCTTTAGCGACGTGGACGAGATCTGGTGGCTCGAGACCATCGGCGGCCACCACTGGATCGCCAAGCGCGTGCCCGACGACGCCTATGTGACCATGCCTAACCAGCTGGGCATCGACAGCTTTGACCTGGATGACGCCGAGGGCGCCCAAGTCGACCACATGTGCTCTGCCGACCTGCGCGCCTGGATGGCCGAGTGGCATCTGGACCTGACGCTGGGTGTTAAGGGCGACGGTCCCGCCGCGGTCTTTAACCCGCGCGAGGCCTTTGGCTCGCACAGCGACAGCGATCACGTCTACAACACGCCGCGCGCCTGGTACATGCAGCGCTGCCTCAACCCCAGCGACGTGTGGGATGGCCCCGACGCCGACTACACGCCCGAGAGCGACGATATCCCCTGGAGCCGCGTGCCCGAGCGCAAGGTGACCATCGAGGACATTAAGTACGTGCTTTCGAGCCACTACCAGGGCACGGAGTACGACTGCTACGGCAGCAAGGGCACGCCCGCCACGCGCGGTGCCTACCGTCCCATCGGCATCAACCGCAACAGCCAGCTCGCCGTGCTGCAGCTGCGCCCCTATGCGCAGCCGGCCTATCGCGCCGTGCAGTGGATGGCCTTTGGCTCCAACTCGTTCAACGTGCTGGTTCCGCTGTACGCCAACGTCGAGACCATGCCCGAGTACTACGCAGACACCCAGGCGCGCGTGACATCCGAGAACTTCTACTGGGCCAATCGCTTGATTGGCGCCCTGGCCGACGTCCGTTTCCATGAGTGCGGCCGCGCGGTCGAGGATTATCAGGAGAAGGTCGGTGGCATGGGCCACAAGCAGATCCATGACGTCGACGTTGCCGTAGCCGCGCTGCCCGAGGTCGAGGTGCCCGCCGAGCTTGCACGCGCCAACGAGGCCTTTGCCGAGCGTGTTCGCGTGGAGACCGATGCCCTGCTGGGCAAGGTGCTTTACACCACGAGCTGCGCCATGAAGAACTCTTTCGCGATGAACGACAACGTGAGGTAGGGATTTCCCGTCGATCGAATAGCGCTAAAACGCTTTGTCGCTTTCGCTCAATCTTGGGTACAAGAACGCCAATGCAGTTGTTTGTGATTGGAGACAACCATGGTTATGAAACTCGATCAGCTTGTTAACGGCGCCATCAACGTGGGTTTCGGCGCTGCCGCCGTTGCTGTCGAAGGCGGCAAGAAGGTCCTCGACGACCTTAACACCAAAGGCGAGCAGGTGCGCAAGGACACCGCCACCCCCGATATCGCCCGCAGCGTGTCCGACATGTTCGAGCAGGCCGGCGGTACCATCTCCGATCTGACCGAGCGCTTGGGCATGCAGGGCGAGACCGCGGCCCAGCGCGTGCTCGACGAGCTCATTCTGGCTCGCGTCCGCGTTATGACCGCCCCTGAGCGCACGGCCTTCCTGGCCCATGTGCGCGACATCGTCGATTCGGTCGAGGACAACGTGACCTCGGTGCCCGTCGAGTCCGTTGAGCCCGACGATGCGAAGGATACCGAAGAGGCCGAGTAGCAGCGCAGATGGCAGATTCCACCACCGATTACAACAATCTAGATCCCTTGGGTGACGAGGCGGCGGTTGCCGACGAGGTCGAGGCCGCCGTTTCGGGCGCTCGCAAGAAGCCGCGCGCTGTCGATATGGTCCCCGAGGAGCCCGACGCGATGGCGCCGGATGAGGAATACCAACTCACGCCGGCGGGTCGCCGCGAGCGCATTGGGCAGATTGTTCGCTTGGTCAAAAAGTACCGTGTGTGGGATAACCTCACGCCGGTCCGCTTGCGCCGCCTGCTCGAGGAGCTCGGCCCCATGTTCGTCAAGATGGGGCAGATTCTGGCCAACCGGTCCGAGATTCTGCCGCAGCGCTTTTGCGATGAGCTGCGCCGGCTGCGTTCCGACGTGGAGCCGGTGCCGTACGAGGTGGTGCTTCGCTGCCTGGAGGAAGAATACGGCCTGCGCCTGGGGGAGATGTTCGATGCGATCGACCCCAATCCGCTTGGTAGCGCATCGCTCGCGCAGGTGCACCGCGCTCGTCTGGTGACGGGCGAGGACGTGGCCGTCAAGGTGCAGCGCCCCGGTGCGCAGCAGGTTATGGCGCAGGACATCGATATCATCCGCTCGGTGGTGCGTATCGTTTCCAAGTTCGTCAACACCGATCAATTTGTTGACCTGCACGGCGTAGTCGAGGAGTTGTGGACCTCGTTTCGCGAGGAGACCAACTTTTTGGCCGAGGCCAAAAACCTCAACGACTTCTACGAGTTCCATAAGAGCGTTCATGGCGTGACGTGCCCTAAATCCTATCTGGACCTGTGCACCGAGCACGTGGTGGTCATGGATTACGTCGACGGCATTTCGATCGCCGATCCTGAACGCTTGGTGGCCGAGGGCTATGACTTGGAAAAGATCGGTGCCGCGATCGTCGAGGACTACTCGTCGCAGGTGCTTGATGACGGCTTTTTCCATGCCGACCCGCATGCGGGAAACATCATTCTCAAGGACGGCATCGTTTACTTTATCGACTTGGGCATGGTCGGGCGTATGTCGAGCCACGACCGTGGCATCGTCAAGGACATGATTTTCGCCGTGGCCGAGGGTGACGTGCCCAAGCTCAAGGATTCGCTCATGCGCTTCGCCGTGACGCGCGGCGATTCGGCCGAGCTTGACCATTCGGCCTTTTTGTCCGACTTGGACTTTATTGTTGCCGACTTTGCCGGGCTCGACCTTAAAGACCTGGATATCGGCGAGTTTTTGACCTCGCTGTTAAACCTCGCGCGCAAAAATGACGTTGAGCTGCCGAGCGTGGTGACGATGTTCGCCCGCGGCATGGTGACGCTCGAGGGCCTGTTGACCGAGTACATGCCCAACGTCAACATGATCCAGATCATCCAGACGCACATCAAAAACGAGAAGAGCACCTACGCCCGCATGCGCGAGATGAGCCGCGACTTTGCAGCGAGCAGTTATCGCGCGGCGAAGGGCTCGCTCGAGGCGGCCGAGTATCTGGGCTTGGCTTCGCGTATGCTCACGCGCGGCCAGCTTAAGGTGAACACGCAGATCATGAGCAGCGATAAGGCGCTGCGACAGCTGGGCGGAATTATCGACCGCATGTCGATGGCAATTGTGATTGCCGGCCTGTTTATCGGTTCGTCGGTGGTGTACTACGCGCGCATCGAGCCGGTTGTGTTTGGTATCCCAGTCATTGGCTTTATGGGCTACGTGAGCGCGCTGGTGCTGGCACTTATGCTGGGCCGCAATATCTGGCTCAACAGCCACGGCGGCAAGCACTAGAGTCTGCGACCGTCACCGCATTTTCCTATCGCAAACAATAGCTTTTACCATGGGCTTCGCCTGCGTGCGAGGCCCTTTTGCGTGATACCATTTTGACGGTAATAATCGATGGCCTAGATGGTGGTGCGGAGACGCACGAATGCGCGGTTTTCCTGCGCGTTTGGGAGAATCGGGGTGCAAGTCCCCGGCTGTACCAGTAACCGTAATTCCTCTTGGCTCGGGATGTTCGCGTCGCAGATCGGACGGCGCGCCTGAGCCGTTAAGGTTAAGTCGGATCGCCTCCCATCTTGCACGTTGCCGCGGCGTATGCCGCCGGTGTGCATAGGGCTCTGGAGGGAAGGAGGACCCCGATGGGGGAACTCGAGCGCAACATGCGCGATGACGTGGGGCAGCCTCAAGGCAACGCTCCAAGTACAGACAATGGGGGACAATTGGATATGTTTGAGGACGAGCGCGAGCGCGCCTCGTTGCATCGCCGTGGCGCGATTGCACGCGGTGTAGCCAAGCGCGGCCTGGTGGCATTCCTGGCCTTCGCGATGGCCTTTGGCACCACGCCGGCTCAGCTGTGGGCCGAGGGCGCCGAGGGCATTGCCGAGGCTGTGGCTCAGGCGGCACCGCTTGCCGAGAACGGCTCTGGTGAGTCCGCGACAAGCCCTGCTGCCGACCTCAATGCGAGCGGCATGGTGGCGAATGGGGGCACTGCCGAGCAAGATGCCACTGCGACAGCTTCGGGCCCTACCGACAAGACTGAGGACGATAGCGCTGCCGGCAATGAGGCACCGGCTGCATCGACGTCCGATGCCTCGAAGCAGGACACCGCCGTTGTCTCTGCCGCTGGAGAGGCCAAGGCGCAGCCTGCCAAGGCAGAGAGCCAGGAGGTCTCTGCCACGTGCTCCGTCGTCGGCACCGACGCCAAGGGCGCCCAGCAGACCTGGGCCGCCGCGCAGCGGA
>DAWBYD010000220.1:0-6758 GCA_052278285.1 Collinsella sp.
CCAGGAGCCGCCCGCCTTCAGATGATTGGTGTTTGCAAGAGCCGTTCCAACCTGGTTGCCATCGGCATCATACAGAACATATTCAATCTGAATGTAGCTCTTTTCCTTGTCCGTGTTATTGGTCAGGGTGCCCGTGATCTTATAGGTAAACTGATTGGAAGTGTCTTCAGCCTCGTCAGCAATGGTATACGGTTCTTGCGGTTCTTTTTGCTCCTCAGCCTGCCGTGTCGTCTCGGCGGGTTTTGCCGAATCGCTCGCAGACGAATCGGTTGAGTTGCCGCCCATAGAGCCCACGGCACCGACAATAACCAGCACCACGATGACGCCTAGGACAATCTTGCCGATCGGCTTCTTTCCCTCTTTTGCCATTATTCATCCTTCCTACGATCCGGCTACCGTGCCGGCACACAGCACATCGTAGAAAGGATTGAACTTGAATTCATTAGCTGAGAGCTAAGGCTGCGGTAAACGACCAATGCAGTTATCCAAACGCCGAGCAAACGCACTTTGCACGACCGTCTGCTGGCAGCGCATCAACCCACCGTGACGGATTCCCCGGTAAAGGCACTGATCATCAACAGGACAAAGAAAACAAGGTAGCTGGCACTCAGCAAGTACGCAATGATCAGAAAGACGACCCAGCCGACATTGGTTTTACCGTCGGCACGACGTTGCTCGCGATTACGGCAAAGCCAAATCGTCACGCCAATGGCCACAATCAGCAACACGAGTGCCGCTGCTGCCAACCCGGCAAGCGCAAACATCACGCCAATGCTCACAGCGATGACCGGAAGCAGCAGCAAACCGCACCCGCATCCACCCGGACTATATACGGCAGACTGTCGGCGTCGCCTCATCGCCGCGCCACCCCCATCATCTTTGAGCACTACAGTGCGATGGGCTGCTGAACAGGAACGATCTTATCGAGTTCCGGTTCGATCCGCCTTTTCTCGGCCTCAAGGTCAAACGCCACCTGAGCGCGCAGCCAATAACCATCCGTCAGGCCAAAATAACGGCAAAGACGGAGGTCGGTGTCGGCCGTCACGCGACGTTTTCCCAAGACAATCTGCCCGATACGCTGAGCCGGAATCCCAGTCTCTTTCGCAAGGCGATATTGAGAAATGCCCATGGGAACAAGAAACTCCTCTTTGAGAAGCTCACCAGGAGTCACCGGCGACAACAAATCGGCCGAAGTCTCATCACTTGTGATAATCGACGATTTCGACATTCCAAGCCATCTCCTGTCTCCACTCAAAACAGACCCGATAGCGCTCATTACGATGCAATCATAGTATCGCCTTACGTTAGTAACGTCAAACGTTTCTATAGACTTACATCTCTATTATATCGTACGTTTGTTCGTGTTTTCTAGAACAAATAGTCCTTCACGCCTTAGTCAAGCGAAAGTAATCGTTTATAGACATCGAGGCCTTTGAGTAGGATTTCCTCGTCAAAGAGCATGCTATCGGTATGCAGAGCACTTGTGGCATAGGCGGGGCAGCCATCCGAATCACTCGGGTTGTCTTGGTCCTCTGGCATACCCGTGCCCAGCAGGAAAAACACGCCCGGCAGATGGCGTTGATAGAACGCGAAATCCTCGGCGATCAGCAGCGGCTCGTCCACAAGTTGCAGCTCGGGCAAGGCAGGCGCAATGTGGGCAAACAACTCGGGGTCGTTATCGACTGGCGGATAGCCCTCGGCAAAGTCGAGATCGTACGTACAGCCCGTTGCGGTGCACGCCTCGTCGAGCGCACGGCGTACGCCCTCGCGCGCACGGTCGAACATGGCGTCCGTAAACACACGCAAGCTACCGGCAACATGGGCCTCCCCCGCCACCGCATTGCAGACGGTGCCTGCCTGCAGCAGACCAAAATTGCCGATACAGGGCTCGTCGGTGCCCAGCTCGTCCATCAGTTCGCGCTCGGCAACCAAGAACTTGGCAGCCGCCAGCGCCGCATCGTGCGACTCCTCGACCGGAACGCCGTAGGTCTTGGCGATATGGATACTCGTTCCATGGATATGAATGTGCGTCTCGCTTGAGCGCGCCAGCAGCGGACCGGGGCAGCTCGCCAACGTGCCGGCGGGCAGATCGGGCCACACATGAAAGCCAAAAATGCGGTCGGCCCCATAGCGCTCGAACACGGCGCTCTCGCACACCGTCTTGGCGCCACCGGTCGTCTCCTCGGCAGGCTGAAACACAAAGAGCACGTTGCGCCTAATGACGCCCGGCTGCTCGCGAATCGTACGGTCGACATACGTCGCGGCGGCAAGTGCCATGGCCATGTGTCCATCATGTCCGCAAGCGTGCATCTTGCCGGGATGGGTCGAGGCAAAGGCCGCTCCCGTCGCCTCCGCGATGGGCAGCGCATCCATATCGGCGCGAATCGCTGTGGCATGCGCGGCACCAACGCCGGCGTCGAAGAAAGCGCAGACGCAGCTGGGGCACGGATGGGTCACCTCGCAAGCGAGCGGTGCCAACACGCCCTCGATATAGGCAATGGTTTGCGGAAGATCGAAATCGAGCTCCGGAATGCGATGGAGATCGCGGCGATAGCGACGGAGTTCTTGGAGCTCGGTCATAGAGAATCCCTTCGTAAGGCACATCTGTTGCAACTTATTGTGATACAGGATTGTGGCACACATGTTTCCAGCATATTGCTGCATTTTTTAAACGTTATATACAAATACTCTTGTTTGGTAAAGTGCAACGTGATAGGGTCTTTACCACTTGATAGAGGCGCGGGCACGAAGAACCGCGGGCGAGCCGGCAGGCTTTGACCCCGTGGGGAGGCGAAACCCGCCGAACTGGGTTTTTCGGGCACGAACAACCTGGTGGGCCTGTGGGAAACACCCACAGGACTGTCTGCAGCAATGCGGGAGCGCTATCCGGACATTGGGTCCACGCTATGCGGATTCGATGCGCAGATGGCGCCGTCTGGATAGCGAGGTTTACGGGACATGGCATTGACCCCCAACGAGGCATATGCGGCCAAGCAGCCGTTTGTGGACAAGGAGACACTCGAGCATATCGTCGAGCAGTTCCCCACGCCGTTTCATCTATACGACGAGGCAGGCATCCGCCGCAACATGCAAGAAGTGCGCGACGCCTTCGCATGGAACCCGGGCTTTAAGGAATACTTTGCCGTCAAGGCCAATCCCAACCCGGCGCTCATCTCCATTCTCAACGAATACGGCTGCGGCTGCGATTGCTCGAGCTATACCGAGCTTATGATCGCCCGCTCACTGGGTATCACGGGACACGACATCATGTTCTCGTCCAACGACACGCCGGCTGCCGACTTTGAGCTCGCCGACAAGCTGGGTGCCATCGTCAACTTTGACGACATCAGCCACATCGAGTTCTTTGAGCGCGTTGCGGGGCCCATCCCCAAGACGGTCAGCTGCCGCTTTAATCCAGGCGGTCTGTTCCAGCTCTCCAACGGCATCATGGACAACCCGGGCGACTCCAAATATGGCATGACCACCGAGCAGCTCTTCGAGGCCTTCCGCATGCTCAAAGCCAAGGGCGCCGAGGACTTTGGCATCCACGCATTCCTTGCCAGCAACACCGTCACCAACGACTACTACCCCGAGCTCGCGCGTATCCTCTTTGAGCTTGCCGTACGCCTGGAGCGCGAGACCGGCGCACACGTCGCCTTCATCAATCTGTCCGGCGGCGTCGGCATCCCCTACCTGCCCGAGCAGCAGGCCAACGACATTCGCGCCATCGGCGAGGGAGTACACGCGGCATACGACGAGATCCTGGTTCCCGCCGGCATGGGCGATGTGGCCATCTGCACTGAGATGGGTCGCTTTATGATGGGCCCCTACGGATGCCTGGTCACCAAGGCCATCCACGAGAAGCAGATCTACAAGGACTATATCGGCGTGGACGCCAGTGCCGTCGATCTGATTCGTCCTGCCATGTATGGCGCTTACCACCACATTACGGTGATGGGCCAGCCGGGTGGCGACGACAAGACCACAGCGCCCGTCACGGACACCTACGACATCACGGGCAATCTGTGCGAGAACAACGACAAGTTCGCCATCGATCGCGAGCTGCCGCATATCGACATGGGCGACCTGCTTGTGATCCACGATACCGGCGCGCATGGCTACTCCATGGGCTACAACTACAATGGACGCCTGCGCTCCGCCGAGGTCCTGTTGCGCCCCGATGGCTCGGCCGACCTCATCCGCCGCGCCGAGCGCCCGGGCGATTACTTTGCCACGCTCGACGTGCTGCCGAGCGGCCGAGAGCTGCTGGCCAAGTCGCGCGCCGAAAGTGCCCGCCGTCGCGCCCAAGACGAGCGCCTGGCAGTCGCCGCCCAATGGAACAAACGCATCCAGATCGCGGACGCGAAGGAGAAGAACATGGACATCCGCAATCTCGAGGGCTCAATCGTCGCCCTCGTCACGCCGTTTAAAAAGGATGGCAGTGTCGACTTTGACGCACTCGAGCGCCTTATCGATTTCCACCTGCAAAACGGCACCGACGCCATCCTCACCCTGGGCACCACCGGCGAGAGCGCCACGATGACCGACGACGAGGACAACTCCGTCGTCGCCGCCGTGGTCAAGCATGTTGCAGGACGCGTCCCCGTCATTGCCGGCTCGGGCTCCAACTCCACGCAGACCATGCTCACCAAGTCGCTTACTTACCAGGGCTTGGGAGCCGACGGCCTGCTGCTCATTACCCCCTACTACAACAAGTCCAACGAAGAGGGTATCTATCAGCACTTTAAGACCGTCGCCGATGCCGTGGACATCCCCTGCATCCTGTACAACATCCCCGGCCGCTGCGGCTGCGGTATCAGCGAGCGCAACGTAGAGCGCCTGGCCGCGCACCCCAACATCATGGGTATTAAGGAGGCCTCGGGCAACGTCGCCTACGCGGCCAAGATCGCCCACCTGCTGTCAGACGACTTCCGCATGTACTCGGGAGAGGACGCGCTTACCGTGCCGCTCATGAGCCTGGGCGCCTCGGGCACCATCAGCGTGTGGGCAGACGTGCAGCCGCAGCTCGTGCATGACATGTGCCGCGCCTATTTGGACGGTGACGTGGCGCGTGCCCGCGATATCCAAATTGCCGGCCAGCCGCTCATCAATGCCCTCTTTAGTGAGGTCAGCCCCATCCCCGTCAAAGAGGCGCTCGCCCAGATGGGTATGATCGAGGCAAACTACCGCATGCCGCTGTGCCCCATGGCAGACGACACGCGCTCTGCACTTACCGATGCTCTGAAGGGGGCTGGTCTGCTTGATTAAGACCGTCATTATGGGAACGGGCCGCATGGGCTCGCTCATCCGCACCACCGCCGAGGGCGTTGTCGACGCCGCTGGTCAACCCGTTTTTGATATCGTGGCCCAGATTGGCTTCGATTTGAGCAAGCTCGAGAACGCACCGGCTGCCGATGTGATTATCGACTTCTCGAACGTCGTGACCTTCGATGCCGTCGTCGCCTATGTCGAGCGCACGGGCGCGGCGTTGGTCTCGGGCACCACAGGCTACACCCCCGAGCAGATGGACCGTCTGCGTGAGCTGGGCCAGAACACCCGCGTTATGCACTCGGGCAATTACTCCATCGGCATCGCAGCCCTGCGCCATCTGGTAGCGCAGGCCACGCGCGAGTTGCCCGGCTTTGACTGCGAAATCGTCGAGACGCACCATAACCAAAAGGTCGATGCCCCCAGCGGCACTGCCAAGTTGCTGCTCGATGCCGTCGTCGAAGCCGAGCCCGAGGCAGGCTACCACCCCGTCTATGGCCGCGAGGGCATGTGCGGAGCGCGCGACCCCAAGGAAATCGGCATGCACTCGCTGCGCGGTGGCACTGTCGCCGGCGTGCACGAAGTGAGTTTCTTTGGCCAGGACGAGGAAGTCACGCTCACGCATCGCGCCACGAGCCGTCAGATCTTCGTCAACGGCGCCCTGGCAGCCGCGCAGAAGCTCGTCGCCCGCGAACCCGGCTTCTACACCTTCGACCAGGTCATGTTTGCCTAACCAGGTATCAACCGAATCCACCCAAAGGAGAGACAGCAAATGAGCAATGCAGCCGAGATGGATGCCCAGGAGATTATCAACTACATCGCCACCGCGCCCAAAAAGACACCTGTCAAGCTATACGTGCGCGAGAAGCCCGGCATGAAGGTTGCCTGGGGCAATGCACACGTCTACGGCGGTCGTCGTGGCAAGACCGTCTTTGGTGACTGGGATGAGCTCAAGGCAATCCTCGGCGCCAACGCCGACTCCATCGACTACTACGACGTCGAGAACGACTGCCGCAACTCCGCTGTGCCCATGCTCGACCTCAAGGGCATCAACGCCCGCATCGAGCCGGGCGCGATCATCCGTGACCGCGTCGAGATCGGCGATCGCGCCGTCATCATGATGGGTGCCATCATCAACATCGGCTCCGTCATTGGCGAAGGCTCCATGATCGACATGGGCGCCGTGCTGGGCGGCCGCGCCACCGCGGGTAAGAACTGCCACATCGGCGCTGGCACCGTGCTGGCAGGCGTCGTGGAGCCCGCCAGCGCCACACCCGTCATCATCGAGGACGATGTCATGATCGGCGCCAATGCTGTGGTCCTGGAGGGCGTGCACGGGGGCAAGGGTGCTGTTGTTGCCGCCGGCGCCGTGTGCGTCGAGGACGTCCCCGCCGGCGCCGTCGTGGCCGGTGTCCCCGCCCGCGTCATCAAGATGCGCGACGAGAAGACCGACAGCCAGACCGGTCTGGAACTGTCACTTATACACATCA
>DAWBYD010000221.1:0-6678 GCA_052278285.1 Collinsella sp.
GCACCGCGGAGACGGCGGCAACGGTATCGGCCGGGATCTTTTCGTCGCGGGCCATGCTCACCAGACGGCCGTGGAAGAAGTCGCGAACCTGCTGAGCGACCTCGGCGGCGTCGAACTCGATACCCTGCTCGCTATAGAGCTCAAGGGCAAAGTCGATAAGCGACGTGGGATCGATCGGCAGACGGTCGCGCAGGATGTTGATGATGCCGATGGCGGCGCGACGCAGCGCGTAGGGGTCGGAGGAGCCGGTCGGGGGCTCGCCGATGGCAAAAATACCGGCGATGGTATCGAGCTTGTCGGCGCAGGCCACGATGCAGCCAGCGGTGCCCTCGGGCAACTCGTCACCGGCAAAGCGGGGACGATAGTGATCGCGGATGGCATGGGCGACCTCGTCATTCTCCCCCATCGCGGTCGCGTAATAACCGCCCATCATGCCCTGCTGGCTCGTGAACTCGACGACGGCGTTAGACACCAGGTCGGCCTTGCACAGGTGCGCGGCGCGAGCAGCGTCGGCGGCCAGGTGGGCGCCCAGATGGGCCTCGCGAGCGATGGCAAGCGCGAGTTGCTCAATGCGCTCGGACTTGGCGAGCACGCTACCGAGCTTCTCCTGGAAGGCGACCTTGGCCAGACGCTCGCGGAACTCGTCGAGGGAGATCTTCAGGTCCTCCTCGTAGAAGAACTTGGCGTCGTCCAGACGGGCGCGCACGACGCGCTCGTTGCCGTCAATCACGCGCTCGGCATTCTCGGGCTTGCTGTTGGAAACGACCACGAACTCACGCGTGAGCTTGCCCTCGCCGTCATAGATCGGGAAGTAGCGCTGGTTGGTGAGCATGGACTCGCAGATAATCTCGTGCGGGACCTTGAGAAACTCCTCATCGAAGGTACCGACGAGCACCGTCGGCCACTCGCAGAGGTTAATGACCTCCTCAAAGACCTTCTTGGGCGTATCGACATGGCAGCCGGGACGGGCAGCCTCGACCTCGGCGATACCGGCGAGGATGGCCTCACGACGACGCTCGGCAGAAAGCACACCGGCGTCCTCGAGCACCTGCTCGTAGACGGCGGGGCTGGCGACCACATGGTCACCGGGGCCAAGCACGCGATGACCACGCGTGGTGTTGCCACTCGTCACGTCGGCAAACGACACGGGCACAACGTCCTCGCCCAGAAGGCAGCAGATCCAGCGGACCGGACGAACAAAGGTCGCATGCTCGTGACCCCAGCGCTGAGAGCGGTAGTTGGGCCACTGCAGGCCAGCGATAGTCTTCTCGCACAGGGCCGTCAGGATCGGGGTGGCCGGGGCGGAAGGGATGTTCTTCTCGGCAAAGACGTACTCACGGCCGTCGGTGTCCTCGCGACGGACCAGATCCTCGGCAGCCACACCGCACTTGCGGGCGAAGCCCTGGGCGGCCTTGGTGGCGTTACCGTCGGCATCGAAGGCGATGTTGGCCGCGGGGCCGCGCTTGACCTCGTGAACCTCGTCGGTCGCGGTGGCGACGTCAGCAACGAGCGCAGCCAGGCGGCGCGGGCTCGAGATCACACGGACCTCGCCGTGGGCCAGACCGGCCTCGTCGAGACCCTTGGCGATCATGGTGCCAAGCTGCTTGACGGCATTGTTCAGCGGTGCGGAGGGCATTTCTTCCGTACCGATCTCAAACAGGAAATCCTTAGCGTCTGCCATGGCTTACGCCACCTCGCCTTCCTGATCGGCATTCTCGTTGACTCCGGCGACCTCGGCCATGTAGGCCTCGCAGCACGCCTTGGCGACGGCGCGGACGCGCAGGATGTAGTTGGCACGCTCGCCCGCGGACAGGGCGCCGCGAGCATCGAGCAGGTTGAAAGCGTGGCTGCACTTCATGACGCAGTCATATGCCGGCAGCGGCAGCTTGCGCTCCAGGCAGGAATGGCACTCGGCCTCGTAGTCGTCAAACTTCTGACGCATCATCTCGACGTTGGCGACCTCAAAGTTATAGGCACTGAACTCGCGCTCGTTCTCGAGGAACACGTCGCCATAGGTCATGGGCGTGCCGTCGGGCAGGTAGCTCCACACCAGGTCGTAGACCGAATTAACGCCCTGGGCGTACATGGCGATACGCTCCAGGCCGTAGGTGATCTCGACGGGCACGGGGTCGACCTCGATGCCGCCCACCTGCTGGAAGTACGTAAACTGCGTGACCTCCATGCCATTGAGCCAGACCTCCCAGCCAAGGCCCCAGGCGCCGAGCGTCGGGCTCTCCCAGTCGTCCTCGACAAAGCGGACGTCATGGTCGTTGGGGTCCAGGCCAATGGCGGCCAGCGAACCCAGGTAGAGCTCCTGGGCGTTGACCGGCGAGGGCTTGATGAGCACCTGGAACTGATAGTAGTGCTGCATGCGGTTGGGGTTCTCGCCGTAGCGGCCGTCGGCGGGACGGCGGCAGGGCTGTGCATAGCAGGTGCGCCACTCGGCGGGACCGAGCGAGCGCAGCGTGGTCGCGGTATGGAAGGTACCGGCACCGACCTCGGAGTCATAGGGCTGCATGATGACGCAGCCCTGCTCGCCCCAGTACTGCTGGAGGCGCAGGATGATGTCTTGGAAGGAAAGCGATGAAGCGTTCATGCCTCTAATATCCCCTCGTCGAAACGATTACACGGTTAGGTACTGTACTATAGCGGTTTTTAGTCGATAGCGCCGATGCGGTTGAACGGCCAGTAGCGCACAAGCGCCACTGCGATCAAATCAGAGCGATCGACGGGACCAAAATAACGTGAGTCGGCAGAGTTTTCGCGATTGTCGCCCATCACCCACACGCACCCGTCGGGAACCGTGTAGGGATAGCTTACCTGAGCGCCGGGCGCTTGGACCGAAAGCGGCCAGCTCATGCCCGTCGTATAGTCCTCGTCGAGCGCTTGGCCGTCAACGACCACCTTGCCATCCTGCAGGTCGACCGTCTGGCCGGCCGTGGCAATAACACGCTTGACAAGAACATCATGCTCGGAGGTGCCATCGGGGTTGTGAAACACCACGATATCACCCTGCTTGACGGGCTGACCGAGCTCGAGGCTCACCTTTTGTGCCAGGATCTGGTCGCCAATCTCGATCGTGGACTCCATGGAGCCGGTGGGCACCACAAAGGGCTCGACCACAAACGAGCGAATCAAGAAGGTGGCCACGAGCGCGATCGCGATGACCGCGATCCACTCAAAAGCGCCCCTCAACGCGGAATGCTGCGATGGAACCATTCTCACTCCTCGCTCTGCGAATACGCAGCGTCCAAAATCTCCTGCGCGTAAGCGCGCTCCTGGGGCGTAAGGCGCGCCGTCTCGATCAGATCGGGACGCCAGCGGCAGGTGCGCTCGATGGCGTTCTTGCGACGCCAGGCATCGACCTTGGCATGATCGCCACTCACGAGCACCGGCGGCACGCCCTCGCCGTTGAACTCGGCAGGACGGGTGTACTGCGCGTACTCGAGCAGTCCTCCGTCCTCGGCGGTCGAGAACGACTCGTCGACGTTGCTCATCTCGTCGCCCAGGGCGCCGGGAATCAGGCGTACGACGGCATCGGCAACGACCATAGCGGGAAGCTCGCCGCCCGTAAGCACGTAGTCGCCGATCGACAGACGCTCATCGGCATACGCATACGCGCGCTCGTCGACGCCCTCGTAGCGACTGCACACAAACAGCAGGCGCTCACTTTTGAGCAGGCGCTCGGCCACATGCTGCGTAAAGGGCTCGCCACAGGGGGTAAAGAACACCACAGTGGGCTTGGGACCCTCTGCGCTAATGGCCTCGATGGCCTCGGCGATAGGCTCGACCTTCATGAGCATGCCCTGCCCGCCGCCGTACGGCTCGTCATCGACGGTACGATGGCGGTCGTGCGTCCAGTCGCGCAGGTTATACGCCTTAAAATCAAAAAGGCCGGCCTTGCGGGCGCGGCCCAAGATCGATGTGGACATGACGGGCTCAAACATCTCGGGAAAGACCGAAAGGGTCTCGATCAGCATGTTGTCCTCCCTACTTGTCCATATCGATCAGGCCGTCCATAACGTGGACGGAAATTGTTCCTGTGTCGGGAAGATCGAGCACGACCTGCTCGATCACGGGAATCAGCACCTCGCCGTACCGATCACCCTCGACAACCCAAACATCGTTGGCGGGCGTCGACATGATCTCGACGATCGTACCGAGCGAACCGAAGCGCTCGTCGACCACCTCGCGACCCATCAGGTCGGTATAGGCAGCGTCGAGCGAATCGAGCTCAAAGTCGTCACGATTTGCCAGCACGTAGCATCCCGTGATGCCCTCGGCGGCCGTCAAGTCGTCAATGCCCTCAAACGAGACCAGATCGCCATCGCCCGTATCGGTGACGGACACGACCGTGCAAAAGCGGTCGCGCTTGAGCGCCGGCGGCGTCAGGGCGACGCGCATACCCGGCTCTAATACAGAAGGAAGCCCCCGCAGCGGCTGCGCGAGGACCTCCCCCTTCCTTCCGTGCGGCTTGACCACACGGGCGATGTTTTTGTACTGGGACCTCAAGGTCCTAGCCCAGAACCTCTACCTCGACAGCAGTGTCGAGGCGAGCGGCCAGTGCACGGGCGAGCGTGCGAATGGCCTTGATGGTACGGCCACGACGGCCGATGACCTTAGCGACGTCATCCTCGGCGACCGAAACCTCAATCGTAGAGGCGTCGTCACCATCGATGACCTCAAGGCTCACGGAATCCGGGTCGTCGACGATCTGAACAACGAGATATTCGACGAGATCGGCGATGCGATCTGAGAGCATTGCCTCACCCTCGAGCTGTGCAGCGTCAACCTCAGGCACGATTTACTCCTCGGCACCCTCAGCGGCCTCAGCGGCAGCCTTAGCGGCCTCGGCCTCTTTGGCGAGCTGCTTCTTGGACTTCTTGACGACGGTCTCGGTCTTCTCACCCTCCTTGGCGGCCTTGACCAGAGCGGCGACGGCGTCGGTGAGCTGAGCGCCCTTGGACTGCCAGTCGGCGATCTTCTCGAGGTCGAGGTTGATGGTCTTGGGGGCGGTCATCGGGTTGTAGCGGCCAACCTCCTCGATGATACGACCGTCACGCGGGGCGCGGGAATCGGCGACGACGACACGGTAGTACGGACGCTTCTTAGCGCCGTGACGAGCAAGGCGAATCTTGACTGCCAAAGGAAACTCCTCCAACCAAGCAGCTTTAGGCTGCAACTACAAACAAACAGTTGAACATAATACGCCATCGACGCGGGCAGGTGAAGTCCGTGAGACCAACTTCTTCGGTGTAGTCGAGGGCAAATTCATATCTTAGACAAGAATTCGGGATTTGCAAGCACATACACGCACCCCACATGAGCTGCGCGGTATACTCATGACATGGAAAGACGCGAACATACATACGGTTATGAGGATGCCATGGGCGTCACGCCGCCTCCCTGGACGAGTCCGGCGGTGGGCCTGATGGACCTTGATGCGTTTTTTGCGAGCGTGGAAATGCTCGATCATCCCGAATGGCGCGGAAAACCGCTCATCGTGGGCGGAGACGCCGATTCGCGTGGCGTCGTGTCCACGTGTTCATATGAGGCACGTCGCTTCGGCGTGCACTCTGCCATGGCCTCGGCCGAGGCGCGGCGCTTGTGCCCGCAAGCCATTTGGACGCATGGGCATTTTGATCGCTATCGTGAGGTCAGCGCGCAGGTCATGGCGATTCTTGCCGAGGAGACGCCGCGCGTGGAGCGCGTATCCATCGACGAAGCCTTTATCGATATCACACCGGGTCGCTTTGCGCCCGAAGACCCGCTGCTGGTTGCGCAGCGTATAAGCGACCGCGTGGCAGGGCTGGGAGTGACCTGTTCCATTGGCGTGGGCTGCAACAAGACGGTCGCAAAGATCGCAAGCGAGCGGGATAAGCCGTTTGGGCTGACCATCGTGCGCCCCGGAACCGAGCAGCGCTTTTTGGCCGCGTTGCCGGTATCTGCCATGAGCGGCATCGGGCGCTCGGCCGAGGAGCGACTGCGCCGCATGCGCATCTACACCCTCGGCGAGCTATCACGTGCACCGGAATCCACCTTGGCCTCTATTTTTGGCGTCAACGGCGAACGCATGCGCCAGCGTGCGCTGGGACTCGAAATCTCCGAAGTCACGAGCCTCGATGAAGAGCGCGAGGTCAAGTCGGTCAGCAATGAACGCACCTTTGCTAAAGATTTAACTGAGCGTGGGGATATTGAGGCGGCGATTGCGCTGTTGGGAGAGTCAGTGGGACGCCGCCTGCGCCGCCAGGGGCTGACGGGTGCCACGGTAACGCTCAAGCTTAAGTATTCGTATGGCAGCGGGCGTACGGCACAGCGCCGGCTGCCTCATCCGACCGACGATGAGAACATCTTCGTGGCGGTTGCACTCGAACTGCTCGACAACATCTGGCAGGATGGCATGCATGTTCGCTTAGCGGGCATCGGCATGAGCGACTTCGACCACCAAGGCGGCATTCAGACTGACCTGTTCTGCGAGATCGATGACCGCGGAGCCCAATCCAGCGACCGCCGCGACCTCTCCGTCGCCATCGACGCCGTCCGAGACAAATTCGGCGACACCGCCCTTTCCTTCGGCCGCCAATCCCGCTTCAACGATTAACCGCCTTTGGGCAAAAAGAAAGCCGGGCAGGTGCGGAAAACCGCAACTGCCCGGCGATATGCGTGAGGGTAGCTAAC
>DAWBYD010000222.1:0-3316 GCA_052278285.1 Collinsella sp.
CAGGGCGCCGCTGACCGGTGGACGGCACCGAGCCGTACGCTTGAACTGAGAAGGGGGAGGCCTCGCGGCCGCCCCCTTTTTGCGTTTACGGGCTTTTGTCTCACATAGTAGCTGTGTTTTATAACCCTCGTTTGTCGCATCTTCTGTGAACGGGCTACAATAACTTAGTCTGTGCGATATGGAGGTGAACATGGCTGAAGCTGGTATCGGCGTTGATATCGTCGAGATTTCCCGCATGAAATCAATTCTTGAAAAGACGCCGTCGTTTGCTCGGCGTGTGTTTACCGAAGATGAGCGTGCGTATTGCGATGCATCATCGCGTCCCGCTGCTCACTATGCGAGCCGCTTTGCTTCGCGCGAGGCGGTGCTTAAAGCTCTCGGCACGGGTTTTAGTCAAGGCGTTGGTCGCAAGGATGTTTCGGTAACGCGTGATAAACTCGGCAAACCGAAGGCGCTGCTTTCGGGCCGTGCACTCGAGATCGCTCATGAGCTTGGTGTTGTTGAGGTCGCTCTTTCCATTACGCTTACAGGAGACTTGGCCGTTGCGAATGCCATCGCGATTACCGAAGATGCTCGGCCTAAGCCAAAAGATGAAAAGGTGAGCACCAAGAAACGCGTTGCGCAGACATTTAAAGAGGCTCGCTCTGTTTTAGATGAGCTTGAGCAGCTGCAGAATTCAGCATTGACGGAGCACCTGGGCGATGCTTCGCAAGATACGCTAGGAGCATAGATGAAACCGGTTTTGAGTACCGAAGAAGTCGTTCGTCTCGAGGATATCATCGAACGCGAAGGGACTTCGAAGGCCGAGCTTATGGAGCTAGCGGGTGAGTTTGCCGCCAACGAGGTCTTGAAGCTCAATCCCGATCGGGTTCTCGTTCTGGTCGGTTTTGGTAATAATGGCGGCGACGGTTGGGTTGCCGCCGATATCCTGAGCCATAAGGGTGTGGACGTGGATATCGTTTCTCCGGTTGAACCGGATGAGATTCCTGCTGCTCTGGCACGTCATGTTGCTCGTCGTACTGCCGGCCGCGATGTGCACGTTTGCGTCGGCCCCTCGCGTGATGAACTCGAGGTTTTGATCGATAAGGCCGATGTTGTTGTCGATGCCATTTTTGGTACCGGTTTTCACGGGAATCTGCGTGCGCCGTTCTCCATCTGGATTCCTACGGTCAATGAATGCGCCGACTGTGTCGTATCCATTGATGTCCCCTCGGGCCTGAATGCCGAGACGGGCGTTGTTGATGACGACTGCATTCGTGCCGAGCATACGGTGACGATGATTGCGCCCAAGATTGGTTTGTATAGCGCCGATGGCCCTGAGTATGCTGGCGATTTGATCTGCGGCAATCTTTACGACCGTCTTGACGAGGTCATCGATGATGTCGACCACGCCGCCGAGATTGTCGAGCCCGGTGACTTAGTTGATTACTTTGCTCCACTACCTACGAATATCGATAAGTATTCCCGTGGCTCTGTGCTTATTGTCGCCGGATCTGCGCAATATCCTGGTGCTGCCATTATGGCGGCCAAGTCTGCAGCTCGCGCGGGTGCTGGTTACGTGGCAGTCGCGGCTCCTGACGCCTGCGCCAATCTTATTCGCATGGCACTTCCTTCGATTCCCGTCTTTGCTATTCCGTCTGATTCCCGCGGCTCCTTTGGCGCCGCTGCGCGCATGACGGTGTGCGAGATTGCAAAGAAGTACAGCTGCGTACTGTGCGGTCCCGGTATGACGACATCTGCCGGCGCTATGCAGGTGGTTTCGGGCTTGCTCGAGCTTGATGTGCCGCTTATTTTGGACGCCGATGCACTCAACTGCCTTGCTAAGATTGCCATTGACGGTATTGATAGTAATCCCGAGATGTATCGTCGCGAGCAGCCGTTGGTTATGACGCCGCACTATCGTGAGCTTTCGCGTCTGGTTGCCGGTGACGAGGTGAACGACCTTGGTACCGCGATTGCGGCCGCGCAGAAGGTTGTCTGGGCTGCAGGCTCCGACAATCTGGTGGTCATTGCCAAGGGGCCGACGACGGCTATCTGTGGCGTTGAGCGTGTGTTGCTGCCGCTCTCGGGTCCGGCTTCTCTAGCAACTGCCGGTTCGGGTGATGTTCTCGCGGGTATTTTGGCCGGCACGCTTGCCACCATGCGCGACGAGATGGATCGTTGGGAGTTGCTGTATTCGTACGCCGTCGCACTTCACAGCTACGCCGGTTTTGCCGCGGCGACGGAGTATGGTGAGAAGAGCGTTATCGCGACCGATCTTATCGACTTGATCGGTCCTGCCATGGAGCTGGCGGCAAAGGATGCGCTCGAAGATCTGGGAATCATGGACGAAGGGTCGGATGACTAATCATGAATAAAGCCGATTTGACGCGCTGGTCCTGGGTCGAGATCGACCGTGGGGCGCTCCGTCGTAACACGAGGGCCTACAAGAACTTGCTGAATCCACGTCAGCGCCTGTGCTGCGTGGTCAAGGCCGATGCTTATGGCCATGGAGCTGTTGAGTGCGCCAAGATCATGTATTCGGCCGGTGCCGACATGTTTGCCGTGGCGACGGTTAACGAGGGCGTTGAGCTCCGACAGGGCGGGATTACGAAACCCATCCTCATCCTAAGCGAGCCGCCTATCGAGGCCATTCCGACGTTGCTCGAGTTTGATATCATGCCCTCGGTCTATACGTCTGACTTTGCTCTTGCGTATGGCGAATGTGCCGTCGCGGCGGGCAAAGTGGGCAAGTATCATCTCGCCATCGAGACGGGCATGAATCGTATCGGCGTTCACTACACGCAGGTGCTCGACTTTGTCCGCGGTATAAATTTCCATCGCGGTATTCAGTGCGACGGCGTATTTACGCACTTCGCCACGGCCGATGAACCTTCGGGCTGGGACTACAAACTGCAGTGTCAGCGCTTTACCGAGGCCGTTCAGGCCATTAAGGATGCGGGCTTTGAGTGCGGTATCGTGCACTGCGCCAACACGCCGTCCTCGATGCTCGACCCTTCGATGCATTTTGATATGATTCGCGCCGGCGTTGGCTTGTATGGAATGCAGCCGTGCGAGCTGAGTGGCCGCGTGATGCAGCTTGATCCCGTTATGAGCGTCCATGCGCGTGTGACGCGCGTGGCACACCCTGCGATGGGTGAGGGCGTGGGCTACGGTTTTACCTACCGCGTACCGCGTACGCGCGTTCAGATCTGCACGCTGCCGATCGGTTATGCCGATGGCCTATCGCGTACGCTTTCCAATCGTATGGATGTGCTGTATCGCGGCGAGCGCGTGCATCAGGTTGGCAATATCTGCATGGACCAGTTTATGGTCG
>DAWBYD010000223.1:0-5537 GCA_052278285.1 Collinsella sp.
GACGAGGGGCCGCTTAAGGACGGCTGCATCTACCCGACTATCCTTGCCATTGTCGGCAGCCGCATGTCCTAGTCCATGGGCAACGGCGGCGACCCCTTGGACCTCATCGGTATGTACGGCGCCGACGCCATGCGCTACAACCTTCTTACGCTGTGCACCAACAACCAGGATGTTAAGTTCGACGCGAACATCGACAAGAAGACCAAGAAGCTCATCGACAGCCCGCGTACCGACCAGGCCAAGAGCTTTGTGACTAAGATCTGGAACGCCAGCCGCTTCCTGCTCATGAACATGGAGGGCTACACGCCCGGCGAGCCCGTCGTGGAGACGCCGGCCGACGCCTGGATGTTCAGCCGCCTGGCCAAGGCCGTTAAGATGGTCACCGAAGGCATCGAGAACTACACCTTTGGCGATATGGCCCGCGGCGTGCAGCAGTTCTTCTGGAACGAGGTCTGCGACTGGTACGTCGAGGTCACCAAGGCCCGCCTGAAGGGCGAAGGTCGTCTGCAGGCCCAGCGCAACCTGATCTTTGTGCTCGACACCTCCATTCGCCTGATGCACCCGCTCATGCCGTTTGTTACCGAGGAGATCTGGGACAACATGCCGGCGAGCGTGCTCGACCTGGACGCCGAGGGCAACGTGGACCGTGCCGAGGCGCTCATGATCGCCAAGTGGCCGGAGCCCGCCGACTACGCCAAGTACGTCGACGAGCCCGCCGAGCGCGCGTTTGAGCTGTGCCGTGCCGTCGTTTCCGCCGCCCGCGCCACGCGTTCGCGTTACCGCTTGAGCCCCAAGGCCGAGCTCGACGTGGTCGTGCGCGCCGGTGCCGAGGACATCGAGAAGCTCGAGAGCCTGCGCTCGACCATCGAGCCGCTGGCCAACACCGCCTCGCT
Source organism: Collinsella sp. (assembly GCA_052278285.1). Taxonomy (GTDB): domain Bacteria; phylum Actinomycetota; class Coriobacteriia; order Coriobacteriales; family Coriobacteriaceae; genus Collinsella. The sequence goes on from DAWBYD010000223.1 coordinate 894, forward strand.
GGTCATGGGTACCGACGTTGAGAAGCCGGCCGCGAGCATCGCCGTGGTCGACAGCGGCGTCGAGGTCTTTGTGGTGCTCGAGGGCAAGGTTGACCTTTCGGCCGAGAAGGCGCGTCTTGAGAAGGAGATCGCCGCGGCTCAGAAGGAGCTTGCCGGCTGCGAGAAGACGCTCGCGAACGAGGGCTTTGTGGCCAAGGCCGCGCCCGCGGTGGTGCAGAAGAAGAGGGACCGTGCAGCAGAGCTCAAGGAGATCCTGGCGGCACTGACTGCTCAGGGTGCTGACTTCTCGTAAGGTGGACTGTGGGGCGCGGTTTGGGGCATTGCTCGCTACTGCGAACAGTCCTGCTCGCACGAAGGCCACATTAAGTGGCCTTCGGCTCGTGCGGAACTTGTATCGAGCAAAGCCCCAAACCGCTCCCATAGCGGTTACGGGGGCGTCCGCTGCCTGTGATGGCCACATTGCTGATGCCTTGACTCCGCTGCAAGCGGGTAGTGGCTGATATTTTGAATGGGAGGGGCTCGTTGTTTTGATGGGCCTCTTTTTATGTTATTGGAGACTTTGGTTATGCCTAAGCGTTCTGGCTTGTATAGCGTTCCTTTCTCGTTTGAGTTGCTTTCGTTTGATGAGGCTGTGGGGCTTGCTGCTGATACGGGGCGGATTTCTGGGGATGCTGGTCCTCTGCTTGAGACGGTTGTCGATATGCTCGATGAGCTGGGGCGTCCGGACGAGTATTTTGATTGCATTCAGGTTGCCGGTACCAATGGCAAGACTTCGACTACGCGTTTTTCGGCTGCTATCCTTCGAGGCGAGGGGCTCAGGACCGCGCTGTATACGTCGCCGCAGCTGGTGCGCTATCCCGAGCGTATGGAGGTCGATGGGTGCGTCGTAAGCGACGAGGCGTTTGCCCGTGGTGTTTCTGCCGCTGTTGAGGCGGGACATCGCGTGAATGCCCGTCGTGTGGCGGCGGGGGAGCGTGCCTATGCCATCACGCCGTTTGACCTGCTGACGGCTGCCGCACTTGTCGTGTTTGCCGAGGCTGCGGTTGATGTTGCTGTGCTCGAGGTCGGCATGGGTGGACGTTGGGACGCTACGAGTGCGACTGATCCCGTTGCCGTTGCCATTACGGGCATCGGGCTCGATCACACACGTATTTTGGGCGACACGCTCGAGGCCATTGCGGGGGAGAAGGCTGCGGTTATCAAATCCGGGCGCTTGGTTGTTTTGGGCGAGGGCACGCACGAGGCGAGCGTTCAGCGCGTGATGGATGCCCGTTGCCGCGAGTGCGGCATCGTGCCGCTCGTGGTGAGCCACGCCACGACTAAGGCGCCGGCACATGTGGGCGACACGGTTGAGTTTAGCTGCACCACGCCGCGTGCGATCTATACGTCGAGCATGGTCAAGCCGGCCTATCAGCCGCAGAATGCCGCGTGCGCGATTATGCTTTGCGAGGGGTATTTGGGCCGCGAGCTCGACCACGATGCACTTGATGCATCGCTTATGGGCTGCCCCACGCCGGGTCGCTTTGATGTGCTGGGAACCGATCCGCTCAAGCTGATCGACGCCTGCCATAACCCCCAGAGCTGCGAGAACTTTGTGAGCGCGCTGGACGAGATTGATCCGTGCGTGGAGAACCGCCCCACGCTGCTGTGTGCCGCGCTGGCCGACAAGGACGTGGCGGGCATCGTTGACGTATTGATCCCTGCCTTTCCGCGCGTAGTCGTGACCCAGACCGATTCCGATCGCGCCCTGCCGGCAGAGGAGCTCGCCGCCCTCGTTGATGCCGATAAGCTCGCGGGCGTATACCCGAACGTGTCCGAGGCCCTCGCGGCCCTCGATGCCGCCGGCGAGCCCTTCGTTGCCGCCGGCACTATCACCCTAGCCGGCGAAGTAGCCGGCCTGCTGCGCTAACACATCCCCTCATCAGTTGCGGTGAAATACGGACTGTTTTATAAGCCAGAAGCCTCAAACAGTCCGTATATCACCGCAACTCAAAAGCAGTCAATTTGGGACAGGGCTATTTTGGCTGCCCTGCGCCCCGAGTTGACTCGCTTGCCACGAAATGGGCCTATCTACTACGTTTTGGCGACTACCCTCGACCACACGGAAAATCGTGAAAATAAAACCGCAGGTAGACGACTTGCTGGTTTAAAAAAAGACCCGCATGGTCGACCCATGCGGGTTAAACGTAGTAGATAGGCCGTTTTTGTGGCGCGGTGTTGGTGGGATGTGTCAAAGGGACTGTCCCTTTGTCACATTGGCTAGTCTAGGCGGACCGGATCGTGGAGGTAGGCGTTGAGAATCTCGACGCCGGACTCGGTAACTAGGGCCAGGTCCTCGATGCGGACGCCGGTGCGCCCGGGGAGGTAGATGCCCGGCTCGATTGAGAACGTCATGCCTGGCTCTACGACCTGCTCGTTGACCAGCGAGACGTCGCCCGGCTCGTGGTCCTGCAGGCCGATCGAGTGACCCAGGCGATGCGTAAAGCACTGTCCATAGCCTGCGTCTTCAATCACGTCGCGCGCGGTACGGTCCAGGTCGCACATGCGCACGCCCGGTGCGATGAGAGCCTCGGCGGCCTCGGTGGCGCGGCGCACGATATCGTAGATGCGCGCCGTCTCTTCGTCTGGCTCGCCCCAAAAGAACGTGCGCGTCATGTCCGAGCAATAGTTGCGATGCCGCCCGCCGATGTCGAACAGCACCACGTCGCCGCGCTTGAGAACGGTGTCGTCGGGCTCGTGGTGCGGGTCGCCGGCGTTGGCGCCAAAGCTCACGATGGGCGGAAAGCTAAAGCTCTCGCAGCCATGCTTGCGATACAGGCCGAGCATCTGGTCGGCAATCTCGCGCTCCGTCACGCCTTCGTGGACGAGCTTGATCGCGTCGGCCATCACGGTGTCGTTGGCTGCCGAGGACATGCGCATAAGCTCCTGCTCGGCGGCATCCTTGTGGGTGCGCGCGGCGGTCACGGCGAAGTCGCCCAGGAAAAACTCGCTGGCTGCGTGGCGCTCCATGAGGGGCATCAAAAAGCCGGAGCGCATGACGGTGTCGATGCCGAGCGGTTTGGTTGGATCGACCTCGCGAGCGATGGCATCGGCCACGACATCGATATCGGTGTGGTAGGCAACGCGGGCATTGTCGTACTTGGGCAGCTGATGCAGCGCGTTGACCAGGATCACCGGCTCGGCATTGCGCGCGAGCAGCACGCCGCAAAAACGTTCGAACATATCGGCATAAAAGCCGGTTAAGTAATAAATCGACCACGGGTCGTTTACGAGCAGCTGTGCGTCGGGGTGCTGAGCCTCGAGCGCATCGAGCACGCGCGCCACACGCTGGTCATCGACATGTGCCATGAAACATCCTTTCGCTAGGCTGCCACCATGGTATCCCATGCCTGAAAGATAGGGATGTTCCTTTTATGCCGGCACTTCGGGACACTCCTTAGCATGGCCACCCTGGCAAGCGTGCGGGAAAAAAGGAGTCATAAGAGGCCCGTCCCAAATGGGCTGGTTTCAAAAGTATGGCGGATTACGGGGCTGGACCGGTATTACTTGACCATGGGAAAAATCGCGAAATTAAAACCGCAGGTAGACGGCTTATCAAAAATCGAAAATTGCCGGTATGGATGGGGGTCTCCGAATCAGCCCCGTAATCCGGCATAGTTTTGAAATGGCACTAAAGTAGGCACAAGCTAAAAACCGATTCCAAGGATGGTTGCGGTGGAATAGTTCCTGGATGCCGGGGCTTTGACGGAAATCAGGAACTATTTCACCGCAATTGAGGAGGGCGGGGTGGATGGTGGGGTAGCTACAAGAGCCCCGTCCCAAATGAGCTGCCTAGGCAGGGTCGATGTCCATGCTGGCGATGAGGTCGATGTTGGTGTTTAGGAGGTTCTCTAGCACGGCGTCGCCCATGCGGATGGGGGCGTTGACGACTAGGCCGCGGATGAGGTCCATCGCCTGGGCGTGGAGTTCGAGCGGGATGGCCTCGGCCGTGCGGACGGGGAGCAGTGGCTCGCCGCCGCCGGAGACGGCCACGGTGGTGGTGAGCACGCGCATGGGGCAGGTGAGCTCCTGATGTGCGAACTTATCGCCGCGCGGGCAGTTGTTGCCGGTTACGGAGCGCACTTCCACCACGGCGCCATTGGCGACGCGCTCCACCTCTACGGTCAGAAGGCATTCGGATGGGCAGGTCGTGCAGTTGAACTGCAGCGTTTCGGTCGCATTGGTGCTCATGAGCTATGCCTCCTCAACGGGGTCGACGGACAGGACAATCTCGCTGACACCCAGGTCGAGTATACGTTGAATCACCTTTGCCGGGAGTGGGAAGCTTTCCATAACGCTTGGCTTAAACGCGCGGACCTTGCCGGTGAACAGTTCCTCGCCGTCGGCCAAGATTCTCACGCGGGCGGCGTCGACGGGTCGGCGCACGCGGAAGTTGAGCTTGGTGAGCGCCACAGCCGTAATGCGTCCCGGCAGCGCGTAGCCCGCGATGCCGGCAGGGGAGACGGTGAGCTCGCAGCTCGGAACGGTGCCCGCGTCGGTCCCCAGCGCGTACGCCGCCGCAGCTGCGCCGGCGCGCTCAGACTCGGGCGTCACGTTGTCGGCCAGGTCGTGCACGTGCAGCACGTTGCCGCAGGCAAAGATACC
>DAWBYD010000224.1:0-3267 GCA_052278285.1 Collinsella sp.
AGCCCGAGAACTACAAGCTGGTACGTGCGGCGCTGGAGAAGGCCGGCCGCCGCGATCTGGTCGGCTACACCAAGCATTGCCTGCTCCGTCCCGTGCCGCCGCGACCGGGCGAGACGTCTGCTGGCGGCGGACATGGCGCCGGCAATAAGGGCGGCAAGGCCCACGGGGGCGCTGGCGGCGCCGGCAAGGAGCCTAAGGGCAGCAAGGGTCACGGCGGCATGTCGCGCGCGCAGAACACTGCCGGCCGCAACCGCGCGGCCCAGGGACGGCAGGGCGCCAACGGAGGCGGCAGGCGCAACTAAGGCAGCGGTGCCGTCGCTATGTCCGTCTCGCATGCGTGGCGCAGTGAGCGCATCGCCTCCACGAGGATGATGCCGGCGATGGCAACCGTGACCGCCACGTCGAGCGGCGTGTTCACAAACCAGAGCATCGTCATGAGATACGACCCGGCATTAAAGGCAAAGTGCAGCAGGATCGTGTAGCGGAGCTTTCCGGTGGTCACGAGCACCCAACCAAAAATGAGGGCGGCGGCGCCCGCATAGCAACCCTGCACCCAGTTCATGTGCATAAAGCCGAAGACCGCCGCCTGCAGCACGATTGCCGCGGCGACGCCCCAGGTACTCGGGGCCGCCCAGGGCACTATGGCGCCGTCCTGCGCGTTCGCGCGGCGCCGGCGCTTCCAGAGCGAACGGCACTGTGGATTAAACGCACGCAGCGAAAACTCAAAGATGATGCCGCGCACCAGCAGTTCCTCGCAAAACGGCGCGCCGAGCACCGTGGTCAGGACGGCAAGAAGGCCGGTATCGCCCATGCCCGTTTCCTCGACGAGCTCGCTATAGTCTGCCGCGACCTCGGGCAGCAGCGACAGCACGCCGTCGCATAGGTAGCTAATGACCACCTGCATGGATAGGCCGATCACGACAACGCAGGCGATGCGCTTCCATGCAGCATTTGCTCCCCCGCCGAGTGGGCACTCACCTTGCCGGCGCGCCATGAAAGAGCGGGGCCACAGGTAGCGCCACCACAGCAGCGCCATCAAAAACGACGCCGTCTGAGCGGCGGCTTGAAACCATTGAATATCGAGGTTGTCGATCGGGAAACCCGTCAGCGCCGACTCGATGTCCAGCGCGGAGAACAAAACCATGCCCAGGGCAATATCGGCAGCAACAACACCAAAACAGGCAAGCGACCACGCCATCGCATTGAGCATGCCAACCTCCTCAAAACCCGGCACTTAGGGACGTTCCTTAACTGCCGGCAGATAAGGAACGTCCCCAAGTGCCGGCAGTTTGGGACAGTCATTGTTGATGAGAATCGGGCGCAGCGCCAAAAGCCCCGCTCGGCGAGATGTCGAACGGAAAGGTGCCGCAGCGATTGAAGGCGGCGATGAACATGCGGATGGCGTTGGACGGCGTGGTGCCCACGAGCTGGGTTGCCGCCGCGAAGGCCGCCTTTTCCTCGGGCAAGACCTTCGCGACAACCGGGGTCATGTGTTCTGCCATGGCGCTTCCCTTTTGAAACGACGGTGGTGCGGATGGATGCGGGCCACGCGGCTGGGCGACGGGCTGTGAAGGCAACCCGATTGGCCCGCATCTGGAGTTTGTTCTACGGCGTTGGTATTACTTGGTATTCCTAAGTATTACCCCGCAGATAGAATACCATACCCGACCCCATGGGGACGGAGAAAAAACGGATCAATTTGTCGCTGAGTAAGTCTTTAGAGCGTGATGATGTCCGAGATATTGAGGGCCCGAGCGTCAGCGGAATCGTGCGTGGCAAGCAACAGCATACGGCCGTCGAGCAAGTCGAGCACGACCTCGGTGCATGCGTCGCGCGCAGCGATGTCTAGACCGGTAAAGGGCTCGTCCAGAATCACTGCGCCGCCCGGACACAGCAGGGCTCGGGCAATCTCGACGCGACGGAGCTGCCCGCCCGAGAGCTCGGCCACGCGGGCATGCACATCGATCCCCGGTACCAGCAGGCACAACAGGGCTGCAGCACTCGAGGCATCCACGCGCGCGTCGGCGCACACCAGCACGTTATCCAAAGCAGAGGCGTCCTCAACCAGGCGCGTATCCTGAAACACCATCGAGCACGGCGTGCGCTCCCCCGCCGCCAGCGCAAGCAACGTCGACTTGCCCACGCCCGAGGCGCCCATCACGCAGGCGCGCCCACCGGCAGACACATGAAGCACCAGTCCGTCGAGCGCCGGCGCCCAGGGCGCCCGGTCGCCCACAGCAAGCGCAAGCTCCGCCGCAGCCCTGCCGCCAGCAGAACCGCCCGCACGCCCGTGCAAGCCGCGTCCATGCGACAGCACCGCAGCACGCCACGCCGAAGGCCCCGCAGCCCGCAGCAGCCACACCAGCACGCGCTCGCATGCCCACGAAGCCATAACAACCAGCACGGTCCAGGCCAGCAAATCGGCAGTCTCAATCAAAAGCTTCGCCTGATAGATGCGTTCGCCCACGGTGCCCGCCGCCATGCCGATCAACTCCGCCGCCACGCCGGCCTTCCAGCTCATGCCGATCACGGCGCGGGCGCACGAAAGCACAAACGGCAGGACTTCGCGCCAGGTGTGGGCGCAAAACAGTCGCCAGCCCCGCACGCCATGCAGACGAAACATCTGCTCCAGCGGCTTATCCACTTGCGTCAAACCCTCGACCAGCGAGAAAAACACACCCGGCAGCGCCATCAAAAAGACCGCGGCGATGCTCACGCGCGCCGACCCCAGCCAAATGAGCAGCAGGACCACCACGCAGGCAACCGGCGTCGCCTTTACAAACGAAAGCGCCGGTGCCACCAGGCGGGCAAACGCCCGCGAACGCGACGAAATCCCGGCAAGCACGCCACCACACACCGCAGCAAGAGCCAGCCCTCCCAGTATCCGCGCGCCCGAGCCCGCCAAAATCGCCCAGGTACCGCCATCGCACACCAGCCGCAGCAACGCCACCACAACAGCGCCCGGCCCCGGCAAAATCAACGGCTGCGCCACGAGACCCGCCACCAGCACCCACACGGCAAGCCAAAAAGCGGCAACGGCACCTGCTGCCGCCACCGCCTTCACACGCACTGTCATTTGTCGAGCAAACACACGCACGGGCTACTCCATGTAGTAGAAATCATCGGCCGGGAGCTTGCCGCCCACGGCGCTCGCGTCCGCATCAGCCAGCACCTGCAGATACCCGTCGAGCGCCGCCTTCATATCCTTCCCCGTCTGGCACACGAGCATGCACCCGGGAATCGCCTTTTCGGCAATCGCGGCGTTAT
>DAWBYD010000225.1:0-1757 GCA_052278285.1 Collinsella sp.
AAACCTGTCCCTTTTTGGCAGGTTTTAGGCCAGATGATCTTGGATCAGGTCGCAGATGGCTCGGGCGTCGTTGATGTTGATGGCTCGGGTCGCAAAGCCGGCGTCGAAGGCCTGACGTGCCAGGGCCTCGTTGCAGGCAAGGGCCAGCGTGTGCCCATCGACCAGGTCGAGCGAGCTCTTGCCGCGCAGACGGTCGACACCGGAGCGCGCGACCACGATGTTGTCGAAGCCCTCGGTCTTGTAGCCCTCGATGATCACCACGTCGACATCGTTGTAGCGCGACAGCAGCTCACGCTCGGGTATCTCGTCCTCCTCGCGCGTGTCGGCGTACTCCGCCCAGCGCGTGGCGCAGATGAGCCCCACGTGCTTGGATCCGGCCTGGTGATGGCGCCACGTATCCTTAGCGGGCACGTCGATATCAAAGCCGTGGTGCCCATGATGCTTGAGCGAACCCACGCGCAGGCCCCGGCGGGTGAGCTCGGCGATAACCTTCTCGACAAGCGTGGTCTTGCCCGAGTTCTGGTAGCCGATAAACGCGATCGCGGGGACGGCCGGAGCAGGAGCTGCGGGCGCGACGGCGACGGGTGCGCTCGCGGGTGCGGCACCGTCAGCGGCCACGGCCTCAACAACAGCGGCCTGACGCTCTGCACGGTCCCATACGCCCGAGCGGCCGCCCTCCTTGTGCAGCAGGCGCACGTCGACGATCTCCATGCCGCGATCGACCGCCTTGCACATGTCATAGATGGTCAGGCACGCGGCACTCGCGCCGGTCAGAGCCTCCATCTCAATACCCGTCTTGCCCGTCACGCCCGCCGTAACCAGTACGCGAAAGCCAACCTGCCCGTCCGCGCGCGCCGGCGCCCAGCCCTCGGGCACGTCCTCGGCCGGCGTCCCCGCCGGAGCGATGGGCGCAATGTCGCACTTGCTCTTGGTAATGAGCAACGGATGGCACATGGGGATGATGTCGCTCGTGCGTTTGATGGCCATAATGCCCGCCACGCGCGCGCAGGCAAGCACATCGCCCTTTTTGGCACGATCCTGCAGCACCATGGCCTGTGTTTCGGGGTGCATAAGGATGGTGCCCTCGGCGATGGCAATGCGATGGGTCTCGGCCTTGTCGGACACGTCGACCATGCGCACCTCGCCCTTGGCGTCCACATGCGTCAGCTCGTCGCGACGGGCGTCGCGGGCGGGCTCGGTGGCAGCACTGGCAGACGGCTGCGCAGACCCGTCGGCGTTGCCAGCATTCGCCGCAGCCGTGGCTTTGTGGGCAGACATCGCGGCCCTGCGAGCGGCCTTGGTGGCATCGGCGTACCTGCTCTTGGCCATATGATCATCCTCCGATTTGGGACATAAATCGTTGCGTGCCCTCAATTATCGCGTGTTCCTGCGGTTTGTGGGCGACGGCATCGCGCCAAATCGAAAGCACCTGCATATCATCACCACGGCGCAGCGCCTCACGCACCGAATACTCGGCATCGCTAAACAGGCACGGGCGCACGTTGCCGTCTGCCGTCAGGCGCAGACGGTTGCAGCTCGCGCAAAAATGGTTGGACATGGCGCTGATGAAGCCAACCGTTCCCGCCGCGCCCGGAAAGTGCCAATAGCGCGCAGGGCCCGCGCCGGCAGGAGCGTCGTTGATGTCGAGCGGCTCGAGCTCGCCCAGTCCCGCCTCGGCAGCACCGGCAGTGATGCGCGCCCGCAGCTCGTCGCGCGGCACGGTGTCACGCGCGCACCACTGCTCGGGATTGAGCGCG
>DAWBYD010000226.1:0-2460 GCA_052278285.1 Collinsella sp.
CCGGTCAGCACATGCTCATCGAGCGGCTCCTCGTAGAGCACCACATCGGGCTTAATGCGCCCGCCGCACGCGGGGCACGCGGGCACGCCCGCGGCATCCTCGTGCTCGCGCGAGCAAATCCACTCGGCGCTATAGACCGCGCCGCACGACTGGCAAATGTTGCGATGGACCGACCCGTGCAGCTCAAACACGCGCTGCGAGCCCGCCATCTGATGCAAGCCGTCGATGTTTTGCGTCACCACGGCATCGAGCTTGCCGACTCGCTCCAGCTCGGCCAGCTTGGTGTGGCAGCGGTTGGGCTTGGCGCCAAGCGCAATCATCTTGGTGCGGTAGAAGTCGAAGAACTCCGCAGGATGCGCCTCGTAAAAGCTATGCGAGAGCATAGTCTCGGGCGGGTAGGCAAACTGCTGGTGATACAGGCCGTCCACGCTGCGGAAATCGGGGATGCCACTTGCCGTGGAAACACCCGCGCCGCCAAAGAAGACCACGCGCTTGTGGGTGTCAAACAGATCCGCCAGCGCGGCGGAGGCCTGCCTGGGGTCCGATATTGCCTGCGTCATATGAGTCCTCCGTCCTTGTTAGTCGGACAGCGTTGGGCGACGTCCCAGCATGCAGCCTTTAAGTCAACATGCGCGGAGCCCACCCCGCCCCTGTTGCGCTAATCTTAAGCCTGCCAACCCCGTCGAAAGGACACCATGCCTCAGACTTACACTTTCGCCTCGTGGAACGTTAACGGCCTGCGCGCCGTGCTCAAAAAGGACCCGAGCTTTATTCAGATCGCGCAAGAACTCGACGTCGATATCTTGGCGCTGCAGGAGACAAAGCTGCAGGAGGGCCAGGTCGATATCGATCTGCCTGGCTATCACCAAATCTGGAGCTACGCCGAGCGTAAAGGCTATTCGGGCACTGCGGTCTTTAGCCGCCAGGAACCGCTGCGCGTGCTGCACGCCGACGCGCTGTTACCCTACGCCGGCGAGGGCGAGGCGGCCGAGCTCGTCGCCCAAGCCGCAACCGAGGGCCGCGTCTGTGCGCTCGAGTTCGACAAGTTTTGGTTTGTGGATGTCTACACGCCCAACGCGCAAAACGAACTCGCCCGCATCGACGTGCGCATGGCCTGGGACGATGCCTACCGTGACTTTTTGAGCGCGCTCGAGCGCGAGACCGGCAAACCCGTCGTGACCTGCGGCGACTTTAACGTGGCGCACGAGGAGATCGACCTTAAGAACCCCAAGTCCAACCGCGGCAACGCCGGCTTTTCGGACGAAGAACGCGGCAAGTTTACCGAACTGCTCAACGCCGGGTTTACCGATACCTGGCGCGCGGCAAACCCCGACGTCGAGGGCGTCTACAGCTGGTGGAGCTACCGCTTTAATGCCCGCAAGAACAACGCAGGCTGGCGCATCGACTACTTCCTGGTAAGCGACGCAATCGCCGCCAACGTTCGCGACACCGGTATCCGTGGCGACATCTTCGGCAGCGACCACTGCCCTGTCACCCTCACGCTAGAGCTCTAGCCCCCAAATGATCCCCCGGGGACGAAGGAATACGGATCACTTTTGCCCACGCAAGGGCGCCCGCGTGACCCCGTCCGCCACGAAACCAGCCCATCTACTACGTTTAAGCCACTACCCTCAACCACAGCGAACAACGCAAAAAGAAAACCGCAGGTAGAAAGCCTGCGGTTTTTCATAAAACGCGGTCATGGTCGGGGGTATCAAGCTAAACGTAGTAGATGGGCCAGTTTCGTGGCAAGCGCCGTCAACTGATTTCCTGGGGACATCTGGAGACGGAAGAAAATGGATCAATTTGGCTCTCTGGGGGCCACGATGCCCGTCGTATCAGCCGGCCATTCCAAAACTATGCCGGTTTACGGGGCTGAATCGCGAACCCCCAACCATACACAATTCCGAGATAATAAAACCGCAGGTGAACGGCTTGCTCTATTTCGGAAAAACTGGTATGGTCTGCCTGTGCTAATCTAGCCCCGTAAACCGGCATAGTTTTAAAATGGCACTTTAGCAGTATTGATTCCCGCCTCGGCGCAACTAGCCCTACAGTCCGTATTTCACGACGACGCGGTTGATGCGACGGCACCAAGGCTTGTACAAGGCAGCCAAAAACACGCAGGTCGCAAGACCGTGTGTGATATCGAACGGCACTGCCGTGGCAAGACGCGCCACGGCACCCGCCCAAGTAAGCGGCTGTACAAACCCAATGATGTCATACGCGTTGATCACCACGCCGTACAGCAAACCCGAAGCAAAGCCGTAGGTCAGTAGCGCCGGCATGCGCACGGTGCCATCGGCGCGGTCGAACGCACCCGCATACGCCAGCGCACCGCCAACGTATCCCACGAGCCCCCAGGCATACATCTGCCATGGCGTCCACATGCCCTGTCCAAAAAAGAAATTGCTGGTCAGCGCCGCCAGCGCGCCAACCATAAAACCATTGCGGCGACCA
>DAWBYD010000227.1:0-3645 GCA_052278285.1 Collinsella sp.
AAAGGTGCCTGTCCCCTTTGTGGTGGTTTGGCGGGCAGCGGGTATCAAAAAGTGTCAGGCGGGGGCGGCTGCCGAGCGCCCGCGTGCGAAAAGAAGTATCGGCCTACGTCGTTGCCGTTGAGCGACGCGTTGTTTGTAGGGATACTGAGCCTATGACAACAGCGTGCGAAAGGATTGATGCATGGCTTTCCGTAATGACTTCCTGTGGGGTGGCGCGACGGCTGCCAACCAGTGCGAGGGCGCCTACAACGTGGACGGCCGCGGCCTTGCCAACGTGGACGTGGCTCCGCACGGCCCCGAGCGCTATGCGGTGGTCTCCGGCCAGCGTAAAATGCTCGACTTCGAGGACGGCTATTACTATCCCGCGCAGACCGGCATCGATTTCTATCACCACTACAAAGAGGACATCGCTCTCTTTGCCGAGATGGGCTTTAAGACCTTCCGTATGAGCCTGGCTTGGACCCGCATCTTCCCCAACGGCGACGAGACCGAGCCCAATGAGGCTGGCCTGGCCTTCTACGAGGATGTATTCCGCGAGTGTCAGGCGCACGGCATCGAGCCGCTCGTGACTATCACGCACTTCGACTGCCCGATTTACCTCATCAAGGAGTACGGCGGCTGGCGCAACCGTAAGCTCATCGACTTCTACAAGAACCTCGCGACCACAATCTTTACCCGCTACAAGGGTCTGGTGAAGTACTGGCTCACCTTCAACGAGATCAATATGATCCTGCACCTGCCGTTTATGGGTGCCGGTCTGGTCTTTGAGGAGGGCGAGAACAAGGAGGCTGTCGAGTACCTGGCCGCTCACAACGAGCTCGTCGCCAGCGCTTGGGCAACCAAGATTGCCCACGAGATCGACCCCGAGGTCAAGATCGGCTGCATGCTCGCCGCAGGTAGCTACTACCCCTACAGCTGCCGTCCGGGCGATGTGCGCCAGGCGCAGCTCGACAATCAGGACAATTACTTCTTCGTCGACGTTCAGAGCCGTGGCTACTACCCGGCATATGCCGTCAAGAAGCTCGAGCGTCTAGGCATCGATGTGGGCATGACGGACGAGGACCGCGAGATCCTGGCCGCCAACACCGTCGACTTCATCAGCTTTAGCTATTACAGCACCCGTTGCTCCGCCGGTGCCGATAACCCCGATGTCGAGCGCACCCAGGGCAACGCCTTCGCCGGCGCCAAGAACCCCTACCTTCAGGAGAGCCAGTGGGGCTGGGCCATTGATCCGCTGGGCTTCCGTATTACGCTCAACGACCTGTACGATCGTTATCAGAAGCCGCTGTTTGTGGTTGAGAACGGTCTGGGCGCCAAGGATGTTGTCGAAGAGGATGGTTCCATCAACGACGACTACCGTATCGACTACCTGCGCCAGCATATCGCCGCGATGCGCGATGCGGTGACCGAGGACGGCGTTGACCTGCTGGGCTACACCACCTGGGGCCCGATCGACCTGGTGTCTGCCGGCACGGGCGAGATGTCCAAGCGCTATGGCTTTATCTATGTGGACCGCGATGATGCGGGCAACGGCACCCTCAAGCGCTCCAAAAAGAAGAGCTTCGACTGGTACAAGAAGGTTATCGCTTCTAATGGTGAGGACCTTTCCTAAGGAAGCTGAGACACTCAACTTCATAGCCTCCTGACCAAGGCGCCCGGCGAGCAGTTAATGCTTGCCGGGCGCGTTTGCATCGGGATGCCCATCAAGGAAGTGGCGTTGCGCGTGTCCCTTCTGGGCCATGCGGCTCAAAATCGCGGCGTGATGTGGACGACTGGGGCCGAATTAGCAGCATTTCGAGCTTGGTTTCGATATTGAGACTGGTTCTTTATTAAAATAGAATTCCAGACAATTGAGTGGCCGGGGGTTAACCATGAGGGGCATGGGAGACACAACCGCATATTTGCGTCGGGGCATTCGGGAGATTATATGCCTGGCGCTGTTCTTCTTCACGTTTTTGGCGTGCGAGTATCTCTTTGATGTGCGCATAGCCGAGTTCGTGCCATCGAGTGAGGTCGTCATCTACGAGAGCATCGTTGTCGGCGCGAGCGTGATCGGCTTTTCGTGCGCCCATTTCTGTATTATCGCCGTCCCCAGTCGATCGATGCGACAAGCGATATTACAGGCGTGCTATTGGTGTCGGCATTGTTGCTGATGATTATGGCAGTGCAGTTTCAGGTCGTGATTGCCGGCGGTTTGGTGGCGTGCTGCGCCCTGGGCTACTGCGGGTCGACCGCCCATGCCAATCTGGCGCGGCGTTTTGCGCAGACACCCTGTTTGGCGCGCGCCGTGGCGGTTTCTTATGCTGCGGGCATTTTGGTACAGGTGCTCAACCATATGGTGATGCCTGCGGGCATTCCCCAGCAGTTTGTCCTCACCGCCTGTGCGATTGCGCTGGTGGGGCTGCTTCACGGTACCCGTCGAGCTAAATTGCGCGATGAGTCTGCACCCGAGTTCGAGGCCGAGATTGCCGAGCTGTCGGTCGATGCGTTTGAACGTGGCACCAGGTGGCACGATGACCCCGAGGCAAAGGCAACCTTCCAGGGTGCCGTGGCGCGGCTGACGGTGGCGACCGCCTGCCTCACCGGCGTGTTCGCGGCTCTCAATGCCGGCCTTACGACTTCGCATGCCGCCGGCGCCATCGACCTGGGCGACTGGCCGCGCTTGCTGCTGGTTGTGAGCGCCCTTGCCGCCGGCGTCCTGTATGACCTGCGTGGGCGTTCGTATATGAATATCATCATGACGTGCGCCGCCATGCTGTCCACGCTCTCGTTCTTTGTGCTTATCACCGATGACAACGGTGGCAATACGCTTGCCGCCACGATTATCTTTTACCTTGGCACGGGCTTGTTCGTGGTGTTCTTCACCGCGAAGTTCGCTGCGATTTCGATGTATGCCCGCTGGGCGTATCTGTGGCCGTGCATGGGCCGTGTTATCAACAACGTTTGCTCGATACTCGTGACGGCTCCGGCGGTGGCGATCATCTCGAGTCAAAATGTGCTGACGGCGGTGGGTGTCGTGCTCGTGTTGTTCGTCGGCATCGCGATTTCGCTGTTGGGACAGTTTGGGCAAGACGGCGAGCGCGAGGCGACACATGGCGGGCTGGCTTTTGCTACCGACGATCTTGGCGTGAGCCGTGCACCCGATCAGGCCGACACGGTGCCCCTGGAGCCGCCGGAGCTTTCGTTTGACGATCGGCTCGACGGCTTCGTTGCCACCTTTGGGCTCACCAAGCGCGAGCGCGATGTTCTGGAGGCGCTGGTCGTTTCGGACGACAGCATGCAGGACGTTGCGGCGGCACTCTTCCTTTCGCGCTCCACACTCTACCGCCACATCGCCTCGATCAACAAAAAGGTCGGCACCAATTCGCGCGTGGCGCTCATTAGCCTCTTCTGGTCCTGGACACCCCAAGACTAGCCAACCACCACAAAGGGGACAGGCACCTTTGTGGTGGTTTTGCCCTTGGGCTGTCTACTGTGGCGGCTCACCGTGCTACAGCAGCTCGCCATGGCGGGCAATGTAGCGGCGCTTTGCCAGCTGAGTGAGCGCGATGTAGGCGGTGACGATGCCGATGAGCAGCGCGAAAAAGCTCGCAGGCAGTGCCATGAGGCCGAGCGCATCGGCGATGGGGCTTGCCGGCAGCCAGG
>DAWBYD010000228.1:0-2179 GCA_052278285.1 Collinsella sp.
CTACAAGGACGTCTCCCTGTACTTCCGCCGCGACTGCCAGTTCCCCACCGAGGGCGGCGACGTGCTGAACATCAACGAGAAGACCCTCGCCGTCGGCATCTCCCAGCGCACCCAGGCCGCCGCTATCGACGTCATGGCCCAGAACATCTTCTGGAACTCCGACTCCAAGGTCGAGCGCATCCTGGCCTTCGACATCCCGGTCTCCCGCGCCTTCATGCACCTCGACACGGTCTTCACCCAGATCGACGTCGATAAGTTCACGATCCACCCCGCCATCATGGGCACCCTGCGCGTCTACGAGCTGACCGCCGGCAAGAACCCGGGCGACGTGAACATCCGCCTGATCGAGGACACCCTCGAGCACGTCCTGGAGGACGCCACCGGCGTCGACCAGGTCAAGCTGATCCCCTGCGGCGGCGGCGACCCGATCGCGGCCTCCCGCGAGCAGTGGAACGACGGCTCCAACACCCTGTGCGTCGAGCCCGGCAAGATCTGCGTCTACGCCCGCAACACCGTCACCAACGACGTGCTGTACAAGGAGGGCCTGGACCTTCTCGTCGTGCCCTCCGCCGAGCTCTCCCGCGGCCGCGGCGGCCCGCGCTGCATGAGCATGCCCTTCTGGCGCGAGGACCTCTAAGGTCTTCAAGGACCCGTATAGGTCTTAAAACAAACGTCTAACTGCCATTAGATGTCTCCCATTGGGGCGGTGCGAATCTTTCGCACCGCCCCATTCTTGTACGAGGAACGTCAACACGATTGGATGACTGCTTTTGTAAGGAGCTTGGCCATGGATATCAAGACAATCGGCGTTGAGGAATGGCTTAACGTTTGGGAGAAGAGCGCTACGTGGGATATCGCCCAGTCGACAATCTCCTCGCTTACCATGGGCGAGCTGCGCGCGCTCGACGACCAAGATGGTGCCACGTTCTACGAGCGCCTGGACCGCGAGAAAATGAACTACGGCTGGATTGAGGGTTCGCCGGAGTTTAAGGCCGAGGTTGCCAAGCTGTATCGTCGCGAGGTCAATCCCGATCATATTCTGCAGACCAATGGCTGCACGGGCGCAAACCTCAACGCCATCATGGCTGTGGTCGAGCCCGGCGACCACGTTATCGCCGAGTGGCCCACCTACGCGCCGCTCTACGAGATTCCGCGCACGCTGAGCGCCGAGGTCGAGTATTGGGAGCTTCGCGAGGAACTCGGCTGGAAGCCCGATATCGAGGAACTCAAGCGCTTGGTGCGCCCCAACACCAAGCTTATCTGCATCAACAACGCATCGAACCCCATCGGTACGGTGCTCGATGCCGATACGCTCGGCCAGATTGCCGAGATCGCCCGCTCGGTGGGCGCCTATGTGCTGTGCGACGAGGTGTACCTGCCGCTTGAGAACACCGAGGACTTTTTGTCGATGGCCGATGTGTACGAGAAAGCCATCGTCACCAACTCGGTGTCCAAGACCTATTCGACGCCTGCGGCACGCGTGGGCTGGGTCGTGGCAGACGAAGAGGTATCTAACCGCATTCGCACGTACCGCGACTACACCATGATTTGCGGCGGCGTGTTCAACGACGCCCTGGCGACCTATGTGCTCAAGCACAAGGACAAGATTCTCGAGCGCAACCGCAAGATCGTGTTTGGAAACCGCGATATCGCGCAGGCTTGGATCGATACGCAGCATCGCGTTTCCTGGACGGCCCCGCAGGGCGTGTCTACCTCGTTTATCCAGCTTGATATTCCCGAGGACGACGAGGAGTTCTGCAAGCGCCTGCTGTCCGAGAGGAGAGTGCTGCTGGTTCCCGGCAGCCGCTTTGAGCTTCCCTGCGGCGCACGCCTGGGCTACTGCGCGAGCGGGGACGTTCTGCGCGAGGGTTTGAGGCTTTTGGGGGAGGCACTGGCGGAGTTCGATCGCTAGGATTCCGACGGCTCTCAAAGCCGCTCAAATCTGTCCACGATTATCGATAACTGACCCGTTTCCCAAGAGGGGAGCGGGTCTGTTTTTCTATACCGAGAAGTCAAGTTGTTACAAATGAGGCCGTAAGGCGAGCCGGTATTCGATGGGCCTTATACTGAGCTTCCGGTGAACGGTATCAAGCGTCTGGTAAACGGTAATTTGTTACCAGAAATGAATAGGACAAACTTTTTTCTGAATAAAAATGAAAATGGTTGAGACGCGGTATGA
>DAWBYD010000229.1:0-3482 GCA_052278285.1 Collinsella sp.
CTCCAGTTTCATCCGTCGTGATGGTAGCGACAGTCTCACCGTCGAGCGCGGCAATGCTACCGTCGGGGCGCACGATATCACTCGAGGCACGGATCTCAAAGACGGCGCCCGCGAGGCTGCTGCCGTCTATGGCATCGGTTTTAACGATCCTGATGTTTCCGGTCGCGGCGTGGTCATAATACGAGGCGATTGCAACGGGCGTTAGGTTCATGTCGGCGGGTATGTTTACCTCGATCTCCTCGCCGACAAGATAGGGCTCTTTGGCCGAGGTTTCGCGTACATAATAGGTGCCCGGCACGAGCGATTCGGGCAGTGTGACGGTCCCGGTCGCGTCAGTCGTAAAGGTGTCCATTACGTTATGTGTTGGATACCAGCAAGTTTGTGAGACAGATTCGTGATTGCTGTCGAGTAGTTGGAAGGTGAATCCGGCTAGTGGAACAGAAGCGCCTGTTTGGGCATCGCGTTTTACAATCTGGAGATGCGTCGACAGAGCATGGTTGTCCACGATATATTGAAGCTCGGCGCCGTTGGAAATCTGATTGGCCCCGACGGTCCATTCCCCTGCACGTTTAAAACCCTCGGGGACGGTTTCCGGAACCTCGCGAACCGTGTAGCCGGCACGGTCGTATGGGACGGCTCCGTGGACACCGGCGGGTCGCTTGCCTGCGCCGAACCATGCTTCGGGCTGATCTTTGGTGGAGGCAAAGCCATAGACGTTTGTGGTCAGTGTGCCAACAACCTGCTGAGAGCTGTTGCTGACAACCTCAAAGACAACACCACCCGCCGGCTGCTCCAGGCCGGATTGGTCGCTATTGCCGTAATCCTTGAATTTGGAAATCTCAAGGTTAAACGCAATGGGGATATCGGAAACGCGAGATTCGATCTCGACCACGCCTGAATCGCCGAGCTGGTCGGCTCCAACGGTATAGGTCCAGCTGTCGTTGGATGGCAGGTAGCCCTCGGGGGTTTTTGATTCGTAGATGGTAAAGGTTCCTAAGGGGACATCGGCGAGGGTGGCCCGACCGCTTTCGTCGGTCGTGAGGATTTGTGCCCATCCAGGGGTTGATTGCGACACACACGTGAACTCTGCTCCTGCGAGTGAAGATCCCACCTGGGGGCCGGCATTCGTCGCGGCATCGAGTTTTACGATACGCAGATTGATGGTGCCGGGCTGTTCATCAATGGCGACCCGCCCGCCGTCATTCCCCGTGGTAAAGGCAATACGATCGTGGCGGGGGACATAGCCGGCCGGCGCCTTCGTTTCAACTAGGTAGTATGCCGTGTTGGGCAGAAGCGTTGCTTGCGCTCGACCGTTGCTGTCCATCTTGATGGTGCCGACACGCGCGCCGCTGGCGCTCTCAAAAATATCGAATGTTGCCCCGGTAAACTGATAGGTATTGTTTCCGCTGGTAATAACGGTGTTAGCAGACTGCTTTTGGAAGGAAACAGAGACCGCCGGCAGTACATAGAGCATGTCTTGACGTTTGCTGCCGCCCGATACGGCTCCTAGATAGCGTCGCGCGCGGTGCGGAGCGGCTTTGATGCTTCCTGATTTTGCGCTGTCGTGGAGCCACCGCGCAGCCGCCACGACTTCATTGTCGGCGGTAAAGTGTCCGCTCTTGGTTTTGCCCTGAGCGGTCGTGTAGGAGTAGGTGCCGTCGACATGGGTAGTGCCGTTGAGCATCCATACGGCAAGCTGGGTGGCGGCGCGGGCGCGATCGGGTGAAAGATGGTAACCGCCAAACGACGTGGCGGTAGGATATCCGTGACAAACGATTGCCGCGAACTCGTCGTCGAGCCACACCCAGCCTTGATCAAAGTTGAGCCATGGGCCGCCCGGTTTGGTGGGGCCGGGGCGCTCCTGGTTCATGCAGTAGGCAATCGAGGTGTCTTGAGCTTCATACTTGCCGATGAAGAAGGGTCCACAATCATCGCTAATAGTGCGGAAGCCGAGCTGGTCGTAGCCATCGACGGCAAATGCGGCTCCCGGTGCCAGGCAGCCGAAAAGCAGGAAGAGGAGCAGGAGCAGCGGACCTGTTGCGATTGCGCTGTGGACAGAGTGCGTGGGTGCGTTGGACATGGCTGCTCCTTATCCCTCGTGCGCCGCACGGGGAGGCTGCGACGCGTAGGATGAGGCTACCCCCGAGGTTCATGCGGGTAAGTACCGGAGCCTGACCAAAAGCTTGCCCGATTTCTGACAAATCGAGCTCAAATACAACAATCAGATAAAAGTGCAGGTAAAAGATGGTAAGAAAAGAAAGACAAAGGTCCTCATCTCCACAATTGGCGCGGTTTTCAAATGATTCTCCACAGCTAAAACAAGCATCACCACCCTTGTATCGAACAAGACAACCGCGTTATACTAGCCAACGCACAAGCGGGCATCGCCAAGTGGCAAGGCATCAGCTTCCCAAGCTGACACTCGCGGGTTCGAGTCCCGTTGCCCGCTCCAGTAAAAAGCACAAGCACGGCAGCGTTACGTTGCCGTGCTTTTTACTACCAAGCGCCGGGACTCGAACCCGCCAGGGTGCGAGCGTTAAGCGAACGCGAAGCGTTTGTAGCGAGCAGGCGAAGGCGCCGACAGGCGCCTGAAGCCGGTGCGGATTTGCGAAGCAAATACGCGGACGTCCCGTTGTCCGCTCCATGGAGCACAGAAGACCTCGGGACGGCCAATTCAACAAAGTCTTCCCCATCGTCACCGTGAATCCGAGGGGATCGACCGCAGCCGGTGCGGATTTGCGAAGCAAATGCGCGGACGTCCCGTTGCCCGCTCCAATTCCAAAATGTTAGGTTAATGCCTGCTGCCCATACTTGCACCTGCGCACGGTACAATGGTTGGGTTACGACCAACGTGCCAATAACCAAAAAGGAGCCGCTATGATCGATCGCTATACCCGCCCGGAGATGGGACACATCTTCTCCCTCGAGAACAAGTACGCCATTTGGCAGGAGATCGAGGTCTTGGCCTGCGAGGCCCAGGCGGAGCTCGGCAAGATCGGTATTTCCAAAGACGAGGCCCAGTGGATCCGCGACCATGCCAACTTTGAGAAGGCGAAGGTCGATGAGATCGAGGAAGTCACGCGCCACGACGTCATTGCCTTCCTGACCAACATGAAGGAGTACATCGATGCCGATGTTCCCGAGGGCGACCCCAAGCCCAGCCGCTGGGTTCACTATGGCATGACCAGCTCCGATCTGGGCGACACGGCCCTGTGCTACCAGCTCACCCAGGCCTGCGACCTGATCATCGAGGACGTCAAAAAACTCGGCGAGATCTGCAAGCGTCGCGCCTTTGAGGAGCGCAACACGCTCTGCGCCGGCCGTACTCATGGCATCCATGCCGAGCCGATGACCTTCGGCATGAAGTTCGGCAGCTGGGCATGGGCTCTGAAGCGCGCTCAGACGCGTCTCGCGCAGGCACGCGAGGTTGCCGCGACGGGCGCCATCTCGGGCGCGGTGGGCACGTATTCCTCCATCGACCC
>DAWBYD010000230.1:0-1929 GCA_052278285.1 Collinsella sp.
CGAGGGCGAGCCTGGTGGCGAGGTCGCTGACGAGCCGGCGCTGGTGCTGGGCGACGACGACCCGCACGATGCCGAGCTGCACGAGAAGGTTCTTTCGGAGGAGTGCGCCTGGAAGGGCAAGATCCTCGACGTCCACCGTCTTGAGGTTGAGCTGCCCAACGGTCACCGCAGCGCCCGCGATATCGTTCGCCATCCGGGTGCGGCGGCCGTTGTGGCACTGACCGAGAGCGGCAAGATCGTACTGGTGCGTCAGTACCGCACCGCCATCGACCGCGTGACGGTCGAGATTCCCGCCGGCAAGCTCGATCCAGGCGAGGACCCGCTCGATTGCGCCAAGCGCGAACTGCATGAGGAGACGGGCTTTAGGGCCGGTCGTATTCGCTTTTTGACGTCGATTGTCACGTCCTGCGGTTTTTGCGATGAGATCATCCACATCTACTTGGCCACCAAGCTCGAGTTCGACGCGCCCAACCCCGATGATGACGAGTTTGTCAACGTGGACTTGGTGCCGCTGCACGAGCTGATCGACGCCGTGCTCGACGGCAAGATCGAAGACGCCAAGACCGTCGTAGGCGCCTTGGCCTGCGACAGCATCGCGCACCGCTTGGGTGGGGCCGAGCTGTAACGAGCGGGAATAGCCCTGGGACAAGAACTACTGATTACTTTGTCCCAGGGCCTTATGTTGCTGATATTTCTTTGAGGATCACATGTTTAAGAGGTTTCTTTCGTATTACGAGCCCCAGATGGGGCTTTTTGTTGCTGATACTGTTTGTGCTCTGGTGCTTGCCGCCATTGACCTGGCGTTCCCCATTATCCTGCGCAATTTGACCGGTGGGCTGTTTACTCAGGGTCAGGCTGCTATTATGCAGGCGCTCGGCATGATCGCGGTGGGCTTGGTGCTGATGTATGCCGTCCGCTGCGCCTGCCGCTATTTTGTGAGCTATTGGGGGCACGTGATGGGCGCGCGTATGGAGTCCAAATTGCGCGAGGACCTGTTTGACCAGTATGAGCGCTTTAGCTTTGCATACTTCGACCGCAACAGCTCGGGCGACATGATGAGCCGCGTGGTCAACGACCTGTTCGATATCTGCGAGGCGGCGCACCACGTGCCCGAGTGGATCATCATCTGCGGCATCGAGATCATCGGCTCGTTTGTGATCCTCTTTACCATTGCCCCGGTGCTGGCGCTCGCCATGGCCGTGGTGACGGCGGCGTTTGCGGTCATCATGTTTTGGCAGAACATGCGCATGCGCGAGGTCTTTAGCGACAACCGCAAAAAAATCAGCGGCATCAATGCGCAGCTGCAGGATTCGCTGGCGGGCATGCGTGTGGTCAAGAGCTTTGCCAATGAGGAGACCGAACGCTTCAAGTTCCGCGCCTCAAACAATCGCTATCTTTCGTCCAAGGAGAACATGTATCACGCCATGGGCGTCTATACCGCGACGTATGGCCTGCTCTCGGGTGTGCTCTATGTGATCGTGGTGCTGCTGGGCGGCTGGCTGGTCGCCCAGGGACAGCTGCAGGCGGTCGATATGGCGACCTTTGCACTCTATATTTCGCTGTTCTGCACGCCGCTCGAGACACTCGTCAATTCGGCCGAAACGTATCAGAAGGCTATCGCCGGCTTTAAGCGTATGGACGAGGTGCTCTCAACTGCCCCCGATATCCAGGATAAGCCGGGCGCCACGGATCTGCAGGTGACTGCCGGAGCCGTGGAGTATCACGACGTGTGCTTTAACTACGAGGATGTTGAGCTGGGCGAGGGCGATGCCGACGAGCGTCCCGTTATCGACCATATGGACCTGTCCATCAAGCCCGGGCAGACCATCGCTTTGGTTGGCCCTTCGGGCGGTGGCAAGTCCACGACCTGTTCGCTGCTGCCGCGCTTTTATGACGTGGCTGCCGGATCCATTAGCATCGACGGCCAAG
>DAWBYD010000231.1:0-4247 GCA_052278285.1 Collinsella sp.
ATCCGAGACCGTGTGGGCCGCTTTCGTTGGATGGGACTCCTCGTGGTGTGGGCGGTCTTTATTGCCATGGCCGCCGTGCTGCTGGTGGAGCGTGCCGGCGTGCAGTACAGTGCGGGCCAGCATAGGCTGGGGATGCTTGCCGCCAACGACGCGGTGCCGGCCTCCTCGGCAATCTTTGGCCAAAAGCCCACGTGCCTGGTCATTACAGACTCGGACCAAGATGGCGTCGACGACGTCAAAGACCAGTTCGACCAGATTTTGCTGGACATGAAGATCGCCCATCGCGACGTGGATCTTGCCCTGGATGGTGCGGATGCCATTCCCTCGCTGACCTCCTTCGATCGCGTGATTTTGCTCATGCCGTCGCTCGATGGGCTCGGTACGCACCTGAGCGACATTATGAGTTGGGTGAGTGCCGGCGGTTCGCTTATGCTCGCCATGCCGCCGGATAACTCGAGCTATCTGCAAGTGATTGCCTCCAAGCTTGGCATTGAATCGGCCGGATATGACTATGTAAAAGCCGAAAGCATTGTGCCGAGTGAGGACTTTATGCTGGGCGGGGGAGAGCGCTACGAGCTCTCGGACCCCTTTGATTCGTCGCTTTCAGTATCGCTGCGCGAGACGGCGCGTGAGTGGGCTAAGACTGGCGATGCGGGCGCCCCGCTCATTTGGTCTAATGACTGCGGTAGCGGGCGCACCGTGGTGTGCAATATCGGTATCTACGACAAGGTCATGCGCGGCTTTTTCGCCGCGGCGATCAGTCTGCTGGGCGATGCTACGGCCTATCCGGTCATCAACAGCGCCGTGTTCTATTTGGACGACTTTCCTAGCCCCGTGCCCTCGGGCGATGGTACTTATATCAAGCGTGACTACGGCCTTTCCATTGCGGATTTTTACACCAAGGTCTGGTGGCCCGATCTGCAAAAGCTTGCGCAAAAATACGGCATTCGCTATACCGGCGTGATGATCGAAAACTACGAGGACGCGGTCAACCAGACCGAGCCCGCGCGCCAGGCCGATACCACGCAGTTCCGCTATTTTGGCGGCATGCTGCTGCAGATGGGCGGAGAGCTGGGCTTTCACGGCTACAACCATCAGCCTCTGGCGCTCTGGGATACCGACTATGGCACGCTGTATGACTACAAGACCTGGAAGAACAAGGAAACGCTCGTCGCTTCGCTCAACGAGCTTATAGCCTTCCAGGACGAGGTGCTGCCCAACGCGCACGGCTCGGTCTACGTGCCACCGTCGAATATCCTTTCGGCCCGCGCGCGCCAGCTTATCGGCACCGATGTTCCGCGCATTAAGACTATTGCCAGTACGTATTTTGAGGACGGTACCGACCTGCCGTACGTGCAGGAGTTTGGCGTGGCGAGCGATGGTATTGTGGAGCAGCCGCGTATTGTCTCGGGCGGCATGGTCGACGATTCCTATATGCGCCTGGCTGCCGTGTCCGAGCTCAACATGCACTACGTGAGTACGCACTTTATGCACCCGGACGACCTGCTCGATCCCGATCGCGGCGCCAAGGAGGGCTGGGAAGTCTACAAGGGCGGCCTGACCGACTACCTGGACTGGCTTACCAAGTCTGCGCCCGACCTGCGCCGCCAGACGGCGTCGGAGTGCTCCGGTGCCATTCAGCGCTTTTCGTCGGTTACGGTGAGCGTGGATACCGGTGCGGATGCCTGGACGCTCAGCCTGGGCAATTTCCACGACGAGGCGTGGCTCATGTTCCGCGCCAATAATGGCGAGCCGGGTGCGGTGACGGGTGGCGAACTGACGCACCTTACGGGCGATCTGTATCTGCTCAAGGCAAATGATAATACCCTGACGATCGAGCGCAAGGAGGGTGGCGACAGATGAGAATCTGCTTGGTACTCGAGGGTTGCTACCCTTATGTGCACGGCGGCGTATCTACCTGGATGCATGGCTATATCCAGGCCATGCCCGAGCACGAGTTCGTGCTGTGGGTGATTGGCGCGCATGCTGCCGACCGCGGCAAATTTGTCTACGAGCTGCCCAGCAACGTGGTCGAGGTGCACGAGGTGTTCCTGGACGATGCCCTGCGGCTTTCGGGCGAGCAGCATGAAGCCAGTTTTAACGACCGCGAGCGCGAGGCGCTACGCCGCCTGGTGTCGCTCTCCAATCCGGACTGGGACGTGCTGTTCGATATCTTCCAGCGCCGTCGCGTGCATCCGCTCTCGTTTTTGCAGAGCCGCACGTTTATGGATATCTTCCGCGACGTGTGCCTTGCCGAGTACCCCTACACGCCCTTCGCCGACGCATTCCACACCATGCGCTCTATGCTGTTGCCGGTGCTCTACCTGCTGGGCAGCGAGGTGCCGGTTGCCGATGTGTACCACGCTATCTCGACCGGCTACGGCGGCCTGCTCGCCTGCCTGGGCTCAAGCGTTCACCATGCGCCGGTGCTGCTCACCGAGCACGGCATCTATACCCGCGAGCGCGAGGAAGAGATCATTCGCGCCGACTGGGTGGTGCCGTCGTTTAAGGACCGCTGGATTCGCTTTTTCTACCTGCTTTCGGAGGAGATCTACCGCCGCGCCTTCCGCGTGACGAGTTTGTTCCATAACGCCCGCAAGACGCAGATCGATATGGGTTGCGATGCAGACAAATGTCTGGTCATCCCCAACGGCATCCAGTTCGACTGCTTTAAGGACATTCCCTTAAAGCCCGATGACGGCTGGGTGGACATTGGCGCGGTGGTGCGCCTGGCGCCCATCAAGGACGTCAAGACTATGATCTATGCCTTTTTTGAGCTGCACGAGCGCCTGCCCAAGGTGCGCCTGCACATCATGGGCGGCGTGGACGACGAAGAGTACGGCGCCGAGTGCCACGCGCTGGTCGAAACCCTGGGCGTGCGCGACCTGATCTTTACCGGCCGCGTCAACGTGGTCGAGTACATGGAAAAGCTCGACTTTACCATTTTGACGAGCATCTCCGAGGGCCAGCCGCTCAGCGTGCTGGAGTCGCTTGCCGCGTGTCGTCCCTGCGTGACGACCGAGGTGGGCTGCTGCCGTGAGTTGCTCGAAGGCGCTCCGGGCGATGACTTTGGCGTGGCAGGTTTTGTGACGCCGCCTATGTATCGCAAGGGCTTGGCCGATGCCATGGAACGCATGTGCACAAGCCGCGCCCGTCGCATTGAGATGGGGGAGCGAGGCAAGCGTCGCGTTGCCACGTACTTTTTGCACGAGCAGATGCTCGCCAACTATCGCGCGCTGTACGACGTGACGGCGCAAGCGTTTGACCTGCCCAGAGAGGGGGAGTAGCCGGTGGCCGGAATCGGTTTTGAGCTCAAGCGCCTGTTTAGGCGCAAGGGCCTGTTTGCCACGATGCGCGCCTATGGCTACGCCGGCATTGTGTGCACGGGCCCGATGCTGCTGGGCGTGCTGCTCCAGGTGGGTATCTTGGTGCTGTGCGGTCTGTGGGGCGTGGGACGCGCCAACCAAGACCTGCTGGTGTGCATGGTGACCTATACGCTGCTGGCGTCGCTCACGCTCACGAGCTTTTTCTCCATGCCGGTCACGCGCTTTTTGGCTGATATGTTGTTTGCCGAGCGCGAGGACGAGATTCTGCCCTCGTTTTGGGGCTCCAATGCTGTCATGCTCGTTGCGGGCACGGTGCTCTACGGCGTCTTCCTGCTGTTCTCGGGCGCCACGCTGCTGCAGGGGCTGCTGTGCCTGTGGCTGTTCAACATTATGATCGTCAACTGGAACGGCATGAGTTACCTCACGGCCATCAAGGATTACCGCGGTATCCTATGCAGCTTTGCGGCTGCCATTGGCGTGGCGTGCCTGTGCGCCCTGGCCGCGCTGGCGCTGGGACTGCCGCCGGTCGAGGGCCTGTTGGCGTCAATTGCTCTGGGCTACGGCGTCATGCTCGCCTGGGACGTGGTGCTGCTGTACCGTTATTTTCCTCAGAGCGACCGCAGCCCCTGGCTCTTTTTGCAGTGGCTCGATCAGTTTATGCCGCTGGCGCTCACGGGCTTGTTTACCAACCTGGGTCTCTTTGCGCACTTGGTGATAATTTGGGCCGGTCCCATTGGCGTGCAGGTCAAGGGCTTGTTTTATGGTGCGCCCTACCACGATGTGCCGGCGCTCATCGCGTTTTTGACGATCCTGGTCACGTCCGTCAACTTTGTGGTCTCGGTCGAGGTCAACTTTTATCCGCGCTATCGCGACTACTACAGCCTGTTCAACGCCGGTGGCGTGGTGGGCGACATTGTGGTG
>DAWBYD010000232.1:0-3308 GCA_052278285.1 Collinsella sp.
TGCGCCCACGTAACCGACGGCTGCATCCTGTGCGGTGGGTGCGTCGACGCCTGCCCCGTCAACGCTATCTCGATCGAGCGTGACGAGGCCGCTGGTGCGGTGGACCTTGATGCATATCGAGACATTTGGGTCTTCGTGCAGACTGACGAGCACGACGCCGTGGCTCCCGTGGCCTACGAGCTCATGGGCAAGGGGCGCGAGCTTGCCGATGCTCGCGGCTGCCGTCTGGTGGCATTGGTCGGCATGAGCCCCGAGGGCTCGCTCGGAGACCTGGAGCATCTGGTTTGCGCCGGCGCGGACGAGGTCCTAGTCTGTCGCGACGAGCGTTTGCGTCAGAGCGATGCCGAAGTCTACGCTCGCCTGATCTGTGATTTGGTAGCCGAGCGCAAGCCCGAGGCAATTCTGTACGGCGCGACCGCCTTTGGTCGCGAACTGGCACCCGGCGTTGCCGTGCGTTTGCAGACGGGTCTTACGGCCGACTGCACCGTGCTTTCGATGGATGCGGAGACGGGCCTACTGCAGCAGACGCGCCCGGCGTTTGGCGGCAACTTGATGGCCACCATCATTTGCCCCAACCACCGTCCGCAGATGGCAACGGTGCGCTCCGGTATCTTTAAGGCTCCCGACTTCGACTACGGCCGCTCCGGCACGATCACCCAGATATCACTTGCGGATGATGCTAAGGCTCGTGTCGAGATCTCGATTCCCGCCGAGGAGTGGGGACAGCAGCCCTCGATCGCCAATGCCGAGCGCCTGGTCGTGGTGGGTCGCGGCATTGGTTCCAAGAAAAACCTGCCGTTGATGCGAAGGCTCGCCGGGGCTCTGGGAGCCGAGCTTGGCTGCACGCGACCCGTCGTGGAGGCCGGCTGGTTGAAGTATCGCCATCAGATTGGCCAGACGGGCGTATCGGTTTCGCCCAAGCTTCTCGTGAGTATCGGTGTTTCGGGCGCCATCCAGCATCTTGCCGGCATCGGTGGGGCGGAGTGCATTATCGCCATCAACGAGGACCCGGATGCCCCCATTTTCGGTGCTGCCCAGTACAAAGTTGTTGGGGACGCCGTCGAGGTCGTCGAGGAGCTGCTGGCCCAGCTTGAGCGCTAGGCGCGCGCCAGCCAGTCGCGCATCTCGTCCTTTAGGCGGCTCCAAGTTGCCTGCGTGGCGGGGTCGGTAAAGGGCCGCGTAATGCCAAAGGGCGCGTCGAGCAGGCGGTGGATATCGCCCTGTTCGCGCGCCAGCGCGCGGCTTGCTGGATAGACGAGCTCAAACATAAAGCAGATAAGCCCCACCAAGAAGTCGGCGGGCTCATCGCGCTCATCGCGTGCGACGCAGCGGTGCTCGTCAAAGGCGGCAAGTGTCGGCGACGAGAAACGGCTGCCGAGAAACGTCTTCTCGTCCACCTTGAGGATAGTGTCGACGGTGCTGTCGGCGATGGTGCGCATAATGTCGATCTTGTCACCATCGCGCACGATATCGCAGAAGCTCCGCGTGCGCACGTCGAGCTGCGCGGGTAGGCGGAAATCGCTGTGATAGGCAATGCTCGCTCGGATGAGCTCATCTTCTGCCGGGTCATCGATAAAGTCGCGGATGCTCGTTACGGCGGGTGCATCGGCGGGATTCTCGCCAAAGAGGACCTCGATGCCCAGCGCCGCATGGCTCATGCTCTCGGCGTCCTTAAAGGTGTCCCAGCGTCGCAGCTGCTCAAAGCGGCCCATATCGTGTAGGAGGCCGCAAAGCCATGCCAGGTCAATATCTTCTGACGACCAGCCCTGCTCGCGCGCTACGGCATCGCATGCCTCGGCCACGTGGTACGTATGCTCGATTTTGAGCGCGATGCGTGGGTTGGTGGCGTCGTAGGCATCGGTGTAGCTTTTGAAGGCCGCGCGAGCCCGGTCTCGATCGATAGCTGTCATAATGACTTCCTAAAAAGTTGTGTCTTTCGATCCGGTGGCAATTGTAGGTGAACTCGATTGCTGTCGGATGATGATTCTGCCGTATCGCTACATGCGGCTCGGAGACCTTGTCAGGATGAGAAGCGTATGGTGCTCAAAATCGTTAGAATCGTCTGGCCGGTGATGCTTACCTATGTTGCAATAGGCGCGCCGTGCGGAATGATCATGGGGCAGACGGGAATGGAGCCCTGGATGGTCTTTGCCCTGAGCAGCACGTTTGTGACGGGCAGCGGGCAGTTTATGATCTGCAACCTGTGGCTGGCGGGTGTGCCTGCAGTATCGATCGTCGCGAGCGTCGCCGCAATCTCCTCGCGTTTTGCGCTTTACTCGGCATCGATCGCGCCGCATCTGACGGGTGCCTCGAAGCGTCAGACGCTGGCTGTTGCCGCGACACTTACCGAGGAGGCATACGGCATCTCGCTTGCCAAGTTGGTTGAAGGGGAGGATTGGGGCCCGCGTGAGTCCTTCGTGCTCAACGTGATCCTTATCGCAACATGGGGCGTTTCGTGTACGACGGGCGCCATCGTCGGCGCCGTTGTCGATGTTCCCACCGCCATTGCGGCCTTTGTCTGCACCTCACTCTTTATCTGCCTGCTCTTTTCGCAGCGGCTGTCGCGCGGCAACGTTGTCGCGGCGGTTTCGGGCGCGGTGTCCGTCGCCGTATGCAAGTTCTTGGGCCTCACGAATATTGCCGTGCCGGCAAGCGTCGTGGCCGGCATTGCCATTGCGTTGGCGTGCGATGCTGTATTTGATGGAAGAGGTGCCCGCGATGCCCGTTAACGAGTTCTTGGTTCTGTGGCTGTCGTCGTGGGCTGCTATCGCGTTCTTTCGCATCGCGCCGGCGTTCGCCTTGCGCGGGCGGACCCTGTCGCCCCGCATTACCGAGGCCCTGGGCTATATCCCGCCCGCTGCCTTTGCCGCGCTGGGCGCCAACGACTTGGTGAGCCCCGGCGCGTTCGACGCGGGACTCTGGCCTGCCTTGGTTCCCTGGATTGCGGCCGTCGGCGTCGTGGTCGTGGCGGTCAAGACAAAATCGATGCTGTGGTGCTGCGTCTCGGGCATCGTACTCTATATTGTCTTGAGCCTTATATAGGGGTGGCGTCGCGGGCGCCGAATCTCGTTCCATCCCAACTTGTCGAATTTTTCACCGAGCTGGTCTATTTCTTCTGGTACCATGGTCAAACTTTACTGTAGCAAAGCATGACGTGGGCTTTTGTTCCGCGTCAGCGGAAATGGGGGTTTCATGGCACAGGCAGCGACTGCCAACGCGCAAAAGAAATTCAAGGTTCCGCGCATCCGGGGAGACCTCATGATCTATCCGATGATCGTCGGTCTATTGCTCAACACCTTCTGCCCGAA
>DAWBYD010000233.1:0-2053 GCA_052278285.1 Collinsella sp.
CGACTTAATCACCCACGCTTGTTGTGTGTGGCATGCGTCGCCTCGGGCATAATGGAGCGCGAGAGGAGCACGCATGAACGAGCGCATTTTGGTAGTTGATGACGAAAAGGCCATCGCCGACTTGGTTGGTATCTACCTTACAAAAGAGGGCTTTGATGTCCAGATTGCCTATAGCGGGGCCGATGCCGCCAAGGCAATCTTGGAGCAGGAGTTCGATCTGGCGCTGCTGGATGTCATGCTGCCCGATATCGATGGGTTTGAGCTGCTGCGTACAATCCGTTCCAGCCATACCTATCCCGTGATCATGCTGACGGCGCGCGATGCCCAGCAAGACAAGATCGAGGGCCTTTCGCTTGGCGCGGACGATTACGTGGTTAAGCCGTTCCGTCCGCTGGAGCTCATCGCGCGCGTGCACGCTCAACTTCGCCGCTACACCAGCTACGGTAGCCGTGCACAGGCGGCCGAGTCGCCGACCATTCAGCTCGACGGCCTGGAGATCAACCGCGATGCTCGTTCCGTGACAGTGGACGGTTCACCGGTTCGCCTCACGCCCATCGAGTATTCCATCTTGCTGTATCTGGTCGAGCATCGCGGCAGCGTGGCGGCCGTGGAGGACCTGTTCCGCGCGGTGTGGAACGAGGACTTTATGCCCGGCTCCAACAATACGGTGATGGTGCACATTCGCCACCTGCGCGAAAAGATCGGCGACGACGCACAAAAGCCGCGCTTTATCAAAAACGTCTGGGGCGTCGGCTACATAATCGAATAGCGCCTTTGATGGTGGGGAAGTGGATATGACAAAAGACGATAGGCAGGCATTCGAGGTGCCCGATCGACTCTTTGAATACGTGAGGTCGGTCGTCGACAACCGCGCGCTTGCAACGGTGCTGCTCTTTTTGCTGAGCCTGCTGCTGATTGGCATCGATAACATCGCCGGAATCTTGGCGGTGCTGCTTATCGGCTTTTTGCTGATCGATCGATTTGAGATCGTTCGCCGCTGCGTGGTGATTGGCGGCGCCGCGTGGGCCATGACGTTGGCGATTGGCGCCATGGCGCTCGGCGGCATTGAAGGGCCGGTGCTGTTCGATGCCGGCTTTGTATTCAACATGCTTGGCTTTGTGCTGGCGCTTGCCGTGTGCGTGCTGTTCTTGTGCGGCCGCGCCCTGTACTACCAGGGCGACGAGCAGGGCGAGCAGCATGCCGATTGTGTGCTGGCCGCTCGTATTCAAGATCGCCTGATCGATCACCCCGACACCTGGGACAACATTGACGGCGACTTCTTGGAGGTCGAGGGCGCCCTTAACCGCGTGCGTGACCGTGAGCACAAGGTGCAGCAAGCTCTGCGTGACGAGTCTCATCGCAAGGACGATTTGGTCACGTACTTGGCACATGACCTACGCACCCCGCTTGCCAGTGTGGTGGGCTATCTTTCGCTGCTGCAAGAGGCTCCCGAGCTGCCGGTTGAGCAACGTGCGCACTTTACGGGCGTGGCGCTCGACAAGGCGCACCGGCTCGATGCACTCATCGAAGAGTTCTTCGATATCACGCGCTTTGACTTCCACGATATCGTGCTCACGCGCGGCTATGTTGATCTGGGGTTGCTGCTGGCTCAGGTGGCTGACGAGTTCTATCCCATCCTCAACGAGCAGCATAAGGAAGCCCAAGTTGATATCCACGAGGACCTGACGGTGCTCGTGGATGGCGACAAGATGGCTCGCGTGTTCAACAACATCATGAAAAACGCCGTCGCCTATAGCTATGAGGGCTCGACTATCACGATTGAGGCCGGGCGCCAAGACGATGGCGGCGTGCGCGTTCGCTTTATCAATCAGGGCGATCCTATCCCTGCGGCTAAGCTCAAGGTGATCTTTGAGAAGTTCTATCGCCTGGATGCGGCGCGTGCGACCAATCGCGGTGGTGCCGGTCTGGGCCTTGCTATTGCCAAGGAGATCATCGCGGCACACGGCGGTACCGTTGCATGTGAATCGACGCCCGAACACACGATATTCACCATCGAGCTGCCCGCCGCATAGCCAGCGTGCCCTTACAAACA
>DAWBYD010000234.1:0-3414 GCA_052278285.1 Collinsella sp.
AACCACCCCCCGGCATAGATATCGTTGCCGTCGAGCGCCATGGCGCCCTCGATGCGCGTGCCCTCGATCAGGTCGTTCATGCGGTTGATGCAGCGCAAAAACGTCGATTTGCCGCAGCCCGAAGGGCCAATAAACGAGGTGATGGCGTTTTTGGCGATGTTGAGGTCGAGCCCCGTCAGCGCATGAAAGTCACCGTACCAAAAGTTGAAATCCTTGGCCGTAATGGCCGCTTGCTCCAGCGTGGGAGCGGACTGATAAACGGACATGGGACTCCTTAACTAGCGACGCTTGCGCGACAGGAAGCGCGCAAACAGGTTGAAGGCCAAAATGATCACCATCAGCAAGAGCGCGGTGCCGTAGGCTGCGTTCATGTTGATGCCGTCGTTGGCAAGCAGGTACAGGTGAACCGTCATGGGGCGGCCGGAATCGAGCGGCGAAATAGGTAGATTGATGGCCTGCCCCATGGTGTAGAGCACCACCGCGGTCTCGCCAATGGCACGGCCGATGGCGAGGACGATGCCCGTGGCAATACGGCCAAAGGCAGAAGGAAGCACGATCTTGGAGACAACCTGCCACTTGGTGGCGCCCAGGCCGTACGCGCCCCAACGGATATAGCGCGGAACGGCGCGAATGGCCTCTTCGGTGGTGCGCATGACGATGGGAAGCATCAAGAGCGCGAGTGCCAGGGCGGCAGAGACCATCGAAAGGCCCAAGCCCATGGCCTCGACAAACAAGGCGTAGCCAAACAGACCCATAACGATGGAGGGCACCGAGGCCAAAGCGTCAGCAGCGTAGCGAATGAGCTCGACGACCTTGCCCTGCTTGGCGTACTCGGCCAGATAGACGGCTGCCAGCACAGCGATCGGCGTGCAGATAAGCATGGCGAGCGCCGTCACATAGACGGTCGAGACGATCGTGGGCCAAATACCGCCCTCGGCGTTGACGCCCTGGGGCCAACCGAAGATAAAGTCGAGCGAGATGTGTGGCAGGCCGTTGATGACCACGTAGGCGATGATAGCGACCAGCACCAGCGTGGTGATGTAGGCAGCGGCACGGAACACGCCAAGCATGATCTTGTTGGACAGGTCCTTGTTGATGCGGCCCTTCTTGCCGTGGGAAAGGGCACGCTTGATGCGCTCGCGCGACGAGGTCGTATCGACCGTCGTGTCAACGGAATCGGACATAGCCTACCCCCTCTTCTTCTTGGAAATCAGACGGACGATGCCCACCAGCGTGGCGGAGATGATAAACAGGACCACACCCATGCCGAACAGCGCCGAGCGGTGCAGACCCGAGGAATAGCTCATGTCGAGCGCAATCTGGCTCGTGAGCGTCGAGATGGGGCTCGCAATGCTGTCGGGAATAACCGGGGCGTTACCTACGACCATGAGCACGGCCATGGTCTCGCCGATGGCACGGCCCATACCCAGCACGATGGCATCAACGATACCCAGCTTCGCGGCAGGTAGCACGACCTTATAGATGGTCTGCCACTTGGTGGCGCCCATGGCATACGATGCCTCGCGAATGCCCATGGGAATGGAATTGAGAGCATCGATGGTGAGCGTGGTGATGGTAGGGACGATCATGATGGCGAGCACAAACCACGCCGTCAGCGCACCAAAACCAAGGCCGCCGGTCAGTTGTGCGATAAACGGGCGGATGATGATCATGCCAAAGAAGCCGTAGATGATGGAGGGTATGCCCGCCAGCAGGTCAACGGCGGGGCTGATGAGCTTGCGCACGCGCTTGCTGGCAATCTCGACCAGGTAAACGGCCGTACCCACGCCCAGCGGCACGCCCATGGCGAGCGCACCGACGGTCACCAGCCCCGAGCCGGCAAGCAGCGACAAGATGCCGTAGTGGCCCTCGGAAGGCGCCCACGTAAAGCTAAAGAAGTCCGCCAGACCGATGTCGGTAAAGACGGGCAGCGCCGAGTACGTGGTAAAGACAAAAATCAGGATGACGGTAACGACCGCCAAGAACGCGCAGGCAAAGAAGATCCACTGCAGCGCCTTCTCCTTGATATAGGTACTGTGCGATACGAGCGCCAGCTCGCGCTTCTTGGGCGTCTGAACATTCTGCTCAGTCTGGGAGTTTTCCTGTGCTTCCATGCTACTCACTCCCCTTCTCGTCGTTGGTGACGGGAATAAAGCCCGCCTCGCGAATCTGCTTGTCCATCTTTTCGGACGTCACATAGTCGATGTAATCCTGCGCCTGCTGCGAAGGCGCACCCTTCACAAAGAAGTAAAGGTCGCGTGAGATGGGATAGCCGCCGCTCGCGACCGTCTTCTCGGACGCCTCAACATGATTGACCGAGACGGCCTTGACCGAGGTCTTGGCGTTGAGGCTATCGACGAAGCCCAGCGAAATGTAGCCAATGGCACCGCGCGAACGAGATACCACGTCGCGCACCTGGCCCGTGCCCGAAAGAACGGCCGAGCGGCGATCGAACGGGGTGCCGTCCATCACGATGGTGCGGAAGGCCTCACGCGTGCCGGACGCCTCATCTCGATTGATGACCTGGATCCTCAGGTCCTCGCCACCGACTTCTTTCCAGTTGGTGATCTTGCCGGCGTAAATATCGCGGAGCTGCTCGGTCGAGAGGTTATCGACCGGGTTATCGTCGTTCACGATGACCGCGATACCGTCGTGGGCAATGACGATGGGAGTCAGGCCCAGATCCTGTTCGTCGGCATTGAGTCCACGGGAGGAGCTGGCGATATCGGCTGTGCCGGCGCTGACGGCCTCGATGCCAGCGGAAGAACCCAAACCGGAAACGAGCACGTCGATGCCGGTCTCCTCCTTAAAGCCCTCGGCCGCAATCTCGGCGATAGGAAGGCAGGTCGTGGAGCCGGCGACGGTAATGGAAGAGGTAGAAGATCCCGAAGAACAGGCGCACAGCGTAAGCGTAAGCACAGCGGCGCTCAGGACCGATACGATCTTTCTCATAGCATCACGCCGATCGCAGCATGGCGCCCACAGGTGCCGTCCTCGTTACGGTAGGAATAAAAGCGGTCGTTCTGACGCACAGTCGAAAGCTGGGTATCCACGATATTATCCGCGTCGACACCGACATCTACCAGCGCCTCGCGAATGGCAGCGGAAAGATCGAGCATGCGAGAGGCACTCGCATCGATGCAAGAGAACTCGGCGGCAAAGCGATCCATGAGTTCCTGGGATACCTCATATTCGTCACCCAAGATATGGGGGCCGATATAGGCGGAAACGTTGCTCGCATCGCAGCCGGCAGCATCGCAAAGCGCCTGGCACGCCTTGGCAGAAATACGTGCAATCGTGCCCTTCCAACCGGAGTGCACCACGGCAAATCCGCCAGGGGCCACCAGCACCACGGGAACGCAGTCGGCAAAGCAGAGCAGCACGGGCACGTTATGCGCCGTGCAGACGATGTCA
>DAWBYD010000235.1:0-3385 GCA_052278285.1 Collinsella sp.
ATAGGTGATTGGAAGGCCTCCGGTTTCGACCGGGGGCCTTTTTCTATCTCGCGCCCGATCGCATTCGCATCGCGCGCCACCGCTTATCTCTTGCACCCCCCTACCGAAAGGATTTTCCCCATGTCTCAGAACACCACCGCCGCCCAGCCCCGCACCGTCCAGACCGCCGACCGCGGCAAACTCGACGTCCGTGCTCTCGTCCTGCTCGCCATCCTGCTCGCTGCCGGCTTCATCCTCAACTTCACCGTCGGCAAGGCCATCTCGGGCATCTCGGGCGGCATGATCAGCCCCGAGTTCATCATCTCGGCCTTCTGCCTCACCATCCTGGTCGTTCGCCCCAACATCGGCCAGGCGCTCGTCATTGGCCTCATCTCGGCTGCCGTAATCCAGATCACCACCACTTCGCCGTTCGTCGATTTTGCCGCTGAGGGCATCGCCGCCATGCTCATGGCCGGCATCGTCAACGCCGCCGGCAAGAACGGTCAGGTCAAGCCCGCGATCGCCATTGTCGCAACCTTCCTGACCACCTTTGTCTCCGGCGTCATCTTCATGGTCATCAAGATGGCCATGCTCGGCGTGGTCGGCGAGCTCGCCGCCGCCATGTTGCCCGTCGTCGCCATGACCGCCGTCTTTAACGCCATTCTGGTCGGCGCCCTCTACTTGCCCATCCAGAAGGCCCTTAGGCTCAACTAACCCACAGTACCCCATCGGTAAAGACTGTCCCAAACAACGAGCTCTTGGGGACGTTCTTAAACGACTGGACATTTAAGAACGTCCCCAATGACAATGAAAGGTATCCATGGAAACGATCATCAACGTCGACGATGTCTCGTTCTCCTATGGCACGCAGACCGAGCAGGCGCTCAGCCACATCTCGCTCAGCGTGAACAAGGGAGATTTCATCGGCATCATCGGGCCCTCGGGCGCCGGCAAGTCCACGCTTGCCGCCTGCCTGTCGGGTGCCGTGCCCCACCACTACACCGGCACGTTCTTTGGGTCCGTCATGGTTGACGGCCACGACACCTGCGAGGTCTCGCTGACCGACGTGTCGCAAATCGTCGGCAGTGTGCTGCAGGATATCGACACGCAGATGGTCGCCTCGGTCGTCGAGGACGAGATGCTCTTTGGCCTCGAGAACTTTGGCGTTCCCCACGACCAGATCGAGCGGCGCGTGAGCGAAACGCTCGAGACCGTCGGCATCAGCGACCTGCGCGACCGCGAGATCGCCACCCTCTCGGGCGGACAGAAGCAAAAGGTAGCCATCGCCGCCATCCTCGCCATGCGTCCGCGCGTCTTGGTTCTCGACGAGCCCACCGCGGCACTCGACCCCGCTAGCTCCACGTTGGTCTTCGAGACGCTGCGTGAGGCAAACCGCGCACTTGGAATCACCATCGTCGTCGTTGAGCAAAAGGTCGCCCTGCTCTCGGAGTACTGCAACCGCGTGCTCGTGCTCAACCATGGCGAAATCGCGCTGCAGGGCGAGCCACACGAGGTCTTCGCGCATACCGACGAGCTCCGTGCCATCGGCGTCGACTGCCCTCGCGTCACGCGTATCTTCAATAGCCTCGAGGCCGATGGCCTGGTAAGCGGCACCCCCTGCTTGGATGTCGATGAGGCCGAGCGCCTGATTTCGGGCATCGTCGCCCCCGCACACGCGGCTATCGAAGCCCAGGCGCCCGCCGGTTCCCCGCATGCACCGTCGTTGCGTCCTCATGCCAAGGACGCCGAACCCGTACTCACCTTCGACCATGTTGAGTTTGCCTATCCCAATGGCGGAGCCGCCGTACGCGACCTTAGCCTGACGCTCTATCCTGGCGAGCTCGTGGGCATCGTCGGCCAAAACGGCGCCGGCAAGACCACGCTCACCAAACTGCTCACAGGCCTGCTTAAGCCCGCCTCGGGCAGCGTGCGCGTCACGGGACTGGATACCGCAGCCGTTCCCACGAGCCGCATCGCTCGCGAGGTCGCGACCCTCTTCCAAAACCCCGACCGCCAGATCTGCAAGGACACCGTGCTCGACGAGGTCGCCTTTGGCCTGGAGCTTGGCGGCATGGACCGTGCCGAGGCGCTGCGTCGCGCCCAGCTCGTCATCGACCGCTTTGGCCTGCCTGCCGACGAGGCGCCCTTCTCGCTCTCGCGCGGTCAGAGACAAATGGTGGCGCTTGCCTCCGTCGTAGTGGTTGAGCCCAAGATCGTCGTGCTCGACGAGCCCACGAGCGGCCTTGATTACCGCGAGTGCATGACCGTCATGGAAACAGTGCGCACCATGGCCGAGCGCGGTTGCGCCGTTATCATGGTCTGCCACGATATGGAAGTCGTCTCGGATTTTGCCGAGCGCATTGTGGTAATGGCCGACGGTCGCATCCTCGACCGCGGCCGCACGCACGAGCTATTCTCGAACATCGATCTCATGCGGCGTGCCTACGTGGAGCCTCCCCAGGTTATTGAACTCTCGCGCCGTCTGGCATCTTCCGTCTCGCCCGCTTTTGCGCAAGTGAGCGAGG
This sequence comes from Collinsella sp., assembly GCA_052278285.1. Taxonomy (GTDB): domain Bacteria; phylum Actinomycetota; class Coriobacteriia; order Coriobacteriales; family Coriobacteriaceae; genus Collinsella. The sequence goes on from DAWBYD010000235.1 coordinate 2,505, forward strand.
TCACCGATGTCGTTCGAATTACCAAGGAGATGGTCCACCGTGGTTAACGTCATCGACTACATGCCGGGCGATACGCTGCTGCATCGCCTGAATCCCGTCGTCAAACTGGGCCTCGCCGCCGCCATCATCGTCGGCATCTTCTTGTCCGACACCTACGTGGCGCTGCTGGGCTTTTTGGCACTCACCCTTGCGCTGGGCGCCTATGCCGGCGTCGTCGACCGTCTGTTCTCGCTGCTCAAGTTGCTGATTCCGCTCGCGCTTATCATGCTGGTGCTCCAGCTGGCCTTTATGCGCGATGGCAACGTGGTGTGGAGTTTTATCACCGACACGGGCCTCGTCACAGGATCGAAGGCCTGCCTGCGCCTGCTGGGTGTGGCGTTACCACTCATCCTCATGCTCATGGTGACCAAGCTCAACGACCTTGCCAACGCCTGCGTCGAGGTGCTGCACGTGCCGTATCGCTATGCCTTCACCTTTACCACGGCGCTGCGCTTTGTGCCGGTGTTTGGTCAGGAGATGAACGCCATCATGGAGGCGCAGACCGCACGCGGCGTCGAGTACGACACCAAGAACCCCATCAAGAAGCTTAAGCTCATGCTGCCACTGTGTGTGCCACTGCTCATCTCGAGCGTGGGCAAGACCGATGCCACAGCCTTGGCGGCAGAACAGCGCGGCTTCTATCTGCGTACGCGCGCCAGCTCGTACAAGCGCTACCCCATCAAGGGCCTGGACATCGCCGTGTTCATCGTCAGCATCGCCCTCATCGCCATCGGCTTCCTGTTCTAGTTCACCACCGACAGCAACCGCCCGGCACAAAAGGCCTCGGCTCGCACCAAACGAGCCGATGCCTTTACTGTTTCACCAGATAAAACCTACCAAAA